>JAAZCR010000127.1 GCA_012513195.1 Bacilli bacterium
GTAATATACCCTGTACCATCTTCATAAGGATATTTGAAGTAATAAAGCGCACCTTCAACTTCCTTATGTTCAACTTCAATGTTTGATAAAGCGGTTTTCGCTTCCACATCCCAGTTGATAATTCTTTCACCGCGGTAAATTAAACCTTTATTATAATAATCAACGAAAACTTTCGTTACCGCTTCGTTCAACCCTTCATCTAAAGTGAAGCGTTCCCGCGAATAATCAAGGGATAATCCTAATTTAGCCCATTGAGCGCGGATAAAAGCGGCATACTCTTCTTTCCATTGCCAAGCTACTTCAAGGAATTTTTCTCTACCAATATCATGACGGGAGATTCCTTGATTTCTTAATTTTTCATCAATCTTTGCTTGTGTCGCAATTCCAGCATGATCCATTCCTGGCAGCCATAACACATCATAACCTTGCATCCGTTTTCTTCTAATGATGATGTCTTGAATGGTGGTATTCCAAGCATGCCCTAAATGAAGTTTTCCTGTGACATTTGGTGGAGGGATAACAATGGTATAATGTGGTTTCCCAGAATCAACATGTGCTTTAAAATAACCTTTTTCTACCCATGTTTGATACTTACCTGTTTCAACTTCTTTGTGATTGTACTTTGGTGCTAATTCCTTTCTTTTCACCGTTTTCACTCCTTTCTAAGTAATAAAAAAAGTCGTTCCTTAAAGGAACGACTATTTGTCGCGGTACCATCCTTCTTGAATCATTAATCAACCAAAAAGCATGATTAATAATTCCCCTCTTTACGATAACGGGCACATCCCGGGTATGATTACTATAAGTTCATCATACCAACTCCAAGGCGACCTTCGAAATATGGTTCTGAAACTTTCCACCAACCAGTTTCTCTCTATAAGAACCCGTATTTCTACTCTTCCTCTTCATCGTTATTAAGTATCTCGCATTACTAATATTATACCAACTTTTTAAATTTCTGCAACTATCTATTATATATATTTTATCATTATCAAAATTATACATGAATCTATATGTAATAAAAATGACCTTGACAACTTAATCAAGGTCATTTCATCTCCATTTACTTCTTTCCTTCATACAATATATTAGTAACACGGAAAGGAGTCACTTATGCATCGTCGTAGGCTTAAATTATTTAACTGTTGTTTAGTATTATGTGTGTATCAATTCTTATTGATGGTATTCTTTTTTTCTTATGTCAATTTTATTTTGTTTATTATTAATTTATGTGTTTTGTTACTGGTTGCCACTTTCCGCCGCTAATTTCATTTCCTCGTATTTCTGATACAAATCAATCGCTTTTTCCGCTACATGTAAACTATGAACAAGGGAGTTAATTGATTCATATTGATTATTTTTGCTTAAGAAAGTGATATCGATATTTCGTAAAACATAGTATAAAACATTAAAGATGAAATAATAAAATTCAAAACTACTTACTTCATCAATCGTGATTAAGTTTAACCAATCTATATTATACTCACTATAATCGATAAAGAGTTTCACATAATCATGAACTTTAAAACCTATGGTGCTATAATCAAAACTAATTAAGTAATTTTGTTCATTCGTCACCACAAAATGATCGATACTAGGATTGTTGTGGATTATACAATAATCGTAGAGTTTAAGTTCTTCAAGTAAGGTTTCGATTTGCGATTGTAGGCGTATTAAAATGTTTTTAATATACAATATTTCATTATATTTCGTTAGATAGGTCCAATCAAAAAGGGAGCGATACTTTTTATTTTCACATTCAACAATAAACAAATCGAGTAGTTGAAACCTACTTTCTAGGCGTTTCAACTTCTTTTTATATAAACGATTAAATTGATCCTTATCAAAATGTTTCTTAATAATCGTCTTCTTATGGAGCTTATGAAGCAAATCGATATAATCCATTAATTTCTTATCTAACGGATAATCGATATCTTCATAATAGCGCGTTAAGTAATACGCATCATTTTCATGCATCATGAAAAGATGATTATTAACAGTTAAGAGAGGCATAATAAAATTAGTAAATTTTTGGGAAAGGAGAAAATAATAAATATTATAAACGCCTCGATTTTTTACTTTCTTTAAGATATACACTTGATTATCATTGGTGATGATTTTATAAGTATCATTAATAGGAACTACATCTTTAACTGCTAAGCTATAATTCTTAACCACACTATTAATTAATTCATTTAAGTTATTCATGTTCGATCTTTAAGATAATTTTGTTACTTCCAAATTCATGTTCTTTAACTAATAACTTACGAGAAAGGTTTCGCTTAAATAAACAATCATCAATGGTTTCCCCGTCCTCAAGGGTAATTATTTTATATATGGTAAATTTATCTTTCTCTTTGGGAATAAATCCAGGATTAAACTCTGTTTTCGCTTGTTTAACTTCCATTTTTACAATATTATCATCTAAATAATCATTATCTTCTCCCTCAATGAAATCAACCTTATTTTCGTAAACATCGTAGTCATTGTTTGTGTCATGATTATCTCCATCATCATTATTATCGTAATTATCATTGTCTACTATAACACTATCATCTCTCGTTTCAGGATGTAAAACATTTTCTAAATTCTCATCCACTTGTTTTTGGAGTTCTTCATAATCTTCATCTCTAATGATATCCGCTTCCACCACTTCTTCAGGCTCTTCATTTAGGATAACCTCTAAATCAAACTTAACTTCTACACCTTTCCCAGGTAGTAAGTTATAAATGAAATTCGCAATATTAACTTCAGGATTAATCTTTTCATCATCAATTAAAAACTCCATCGGGATCTCATGGGTAAACTCCATCACATCATCACAATTATCTTGCAGATAATCTCCTGAAATGATGATGTTTCCCGCTAAATTCTTCTTGTCATAACTAATATTATCCGTGCTTATACCAATTATCTCTAATGTTTTTATGTTTGGCAGATTAATGGTATCCTCACAAGGCAATGTGTATCTCATATTTTTTCCTCCCTTTCTTTTTATCAATATAATGTATGAGATAAAGGTAGAAATTATGCTTAAGGATAAAAATAAGAAGAAGATTATGGTATAATTTACCTAGATATGTGAGGTGCAGATTATGAAACTACCAAAAGAGTTTATCAGTCGTTATCAAGAAATCTTTCAAGATGATTTTCAGGCATTTATCAATGGTTTTAACCTACCGCGTAGTTACGGTTTACGCATAAATCCTTTTAAATGTCCAGATATTACGACTAATCCCTATTTATCTTCGATTTTAAGACCAAATCCTCTCGTAGAAGATGGATATTATTATGATGAAAATGTTAAGCCTGGATTACATCCATATCATTTTGCGGGAGTTTATTATATTCAAGACCCTAGTGCGATGATGGTTGTTGAAAACGCGGATATTAAACCAGGAGAAATTGTTTTTGATATGTGTGGTGCTCCTGGTGGCAAGTCCACCCATATCTTAAGTAAACTACAAGACCAAGGTTTACTTATCACCAATGACATCCTCCCTAAACGCGCCAAAGTTCTTTCCGAAAACATTGAACGTTGGGGCAGAACTAATGCGATTGTGATTAGTGCAGATCCCACAAAACTACCAGAGGAGTTTTATGGTTACTTCGATAAAGTTATCGTAGATGCTCCTTGTAGCGGCGAAGGAATGTTCAGAAAAGATTTAGAAGTTATGGAAAAGTGGAGTGTAAAAAAAATTCAATCCTGTGCCTTGGTGCAACATTCACTCTTAGATGCAGCCTATAAGTTAGTTAAGGAAAATGGCATCATCATCTACTCTACTTGTACCTTCGCACCTGAAGAAAATGAAGAAGTCATTAAATCCTTTTTAGAGAAATATCCCGATGTAGAACTCCTACCTACTATTAAAGGTTATGGTATTCAAGATGGTCTAGGTGAGTTTAAAATGTGTAGTAGATTTTACTTCCACCATTTTAATGGTGAAGGTCATTTCATCGCAAAACTTCGCAAAACTTCACCAACTCCTTCTTACCGAAAAACAAAGAGTAAATCACTTAAATCCATTACGAAAGAACAACAAGCATTATTAAATGAGTTTATTGATAAGTACTTAGTCAATTTTGAAATAAAGTATCCCATCTATGAATTTAACAACCATCTCTATACATTAGCATATGACGGACAAGTACCTAATCTTGATGGCATCAATATCTTGAGATATGGTCTACATCTCGGTGAAGTAAAAAAAGAGCGTTTTGAACCAAGCCATGCCCTTGCCTTACACTTAAATAAGGAACAAGTGAAATATCATGTTGATTTTCCGCATGATAGTACAGAAGTCCGTCTATATTTAAAAGGTGAAACGATTACCTATCCAGGCAATAATCATTTCACCTTAATAACTGTCGATGGCTTCTCTCTTGGTTGGGCTAAGCATGTCGATTCTATGCTTAAAAATTATTATCCCAAAGGGTTACGCATCGTCCTTTAAAATACGGAGAGTCTCTGATTTAAACTAGTGATAGAAGCGATGTCAAGCACTTTTTCGATTCCTTTCATGATTATCTATTACTAGGAACATTAACTTCTCTATTAAACATTAAATTACGACTTTGATAATCATTTGTCTATGGACTGGAAAAAGTGATAAGTTTATAGAAGAGTATAAAAGGAAATCTTTCTCCCACAAAAAAATTTTATGTGCAAAATCATTATAATTATTCAGTCACAAGAAAAGAAACCCCTCTATTTGATATGATTTCCTTCTAGTAAATAACATTTTGTTTATGTTATCTAAAAGCTAGAAGCAAATTCATAATAGAGGGGTTTTATTAATCATAGATAATTTTGGATTCAACAATGTTTTGAACTAGTTCGGCGATTTCCGTCGTTTTTAAATCTTTATACTTTTCATAAGGAATACTTTCGTGAATATAGACATCCACAATCGTCGCTTTAAAGGGAAAATTCTTTCTAACTTTATAAGTATTATTGACCGTTATGGGAAGAATATCAACCTTCGTCTTTAAAGCTAATTTAAAAGAACCTGGTTTAAAGGCGTTCATTTCCGCTTTAAAAGATCGCGTTCCTTCTGGGAATAAAACGATACTTTCCTTATTATTCAACATCTGTTCTACTTCTTGCATCACACCAATTTGTTCTCTTAAATTATCACGATTTAAAAAGACTGAACCAGTCAATGCCATCCAATCTTTCACAAGAGGTAGTTTCGAAATAGCTGCCTTTGCCACATAGGCGACTGGTTGTTTAAACACATCAAGAAGAACTGTCACATCATTGTTACTTTGATGATTGGGGGTAATGAGGTAGGTTTTATTAGGGTCGTAATTTTCTAGATTATGCACACGTATATGAATACGCATAAATTTATTGACTGTTTTTAAATATTTATTGATCTTTAAAAAAATCTTTTCCCGTGAAATATTCTTGCCTCGTTTATGTTGATAAACTAAATATTTGCCTTGGATAAAAACTGTTACTAAATGAAACAATATCACCATTATCGTCGATATAAGTAAAGCAAGGATTACTTCTAAAAAGGTAAAAGGCTTTGTCACATATAAATATATAAACGTTAGAATAAGAACATAGGGAAAAATATAAATCCGATTCATTTGTTACCCCTTCTTTCATAGACAGCGAAGCGCAAATCACCGCTAATGCGCTCTTTTAATAAGATAAAATCTGCATAATTAAACTTAGGAAAATAAGTATCACCGCTAAATTCTTTATTAATATGGGTGATATAAAGTCGTGTGACTACAGGAAGAAACTGTTCATATATAGTTTTCCCACCAATGATAAAAATTTCTTCCTCACTATCTTCATATTTCGCAATAACTTGTTCAACACTTGGATACCATTCCACATTAGGTACTTCTTTGCGACTAATGACGATATTCGTGCGATTAGGTAGAGGTTTACCTAACTTCTTCACAATACCTTCATACGTAATGCGCCCCATAACTACTTTTTTGCCCCAAGTAACTTCTTTAAAATACTGTAAATCCTCAGGATAATGCCAGGGTAGTTCATGATTTTTTCCAATCAGTTGATTCTTATCAAATGCTACTATAATCGAAAACATTAAACACTTACCTCGCCTTTAATATGAGGGTGAGGGTCATAACCAATTAAAGTAAAATCTTCATATTTAAAATCAAAGATGGATTTAACATCTGGATTTATCAACATTTGTGGTAGTGACCGTGGTTCTCTTGTTAATTGTAAGTTTACTTGTTCAAGATGATTTAAGTAAATATGACAATCACCAAGAGTATGGATGAATTCGCCGACTTCTAAACCACAAACTTGGGCTACCATCATTGTGAGTAAACTATAACTTGCGATGTTAAACGGCACACCTAAAAAGATGTCAGCACTCCGTTGGTATAACTGACAAGATAGTTTATTATTGCTTACATAGAATTGGAAGAGTAAATGACAAGGTGGAAGTGCCATTTTATCTAAATCACCTACATTCCAAGCCGAGACGATTAACCGTCGTGAGTTGGGGTTACGCTTAATCTCTTCAATCACATTACTCAATTGATCGATAACTCCTCCATACGTTGCTTCCCATTTGCGCCATTGATGACCATAAACGGTTCCTAAATTGACATTTTCATCAGCCCACTCATTCCAGATTCTTACCCCATTATCTTGTAAAAACTTAATATTAGTATCTCCTTTGATAAACCATAATAGTTCATAGATAATCGACTTGATATGTAACTTCTTGGTGGTAAGCAGCGGAAAGCCCTTTGATAAGTCAAAACGCATCTGATAACCAAAAGTTGAAATGGTTCCCGTTCCAGTCCGATCTTCTTTACGGGTTCCATTTTTTAACACATGTCGGCATAATTCCAAATATTGTTCCATGGTGTCACCCTCACTTGTTCAATTTCTTTTACTTATTATAACATATCTTTTCTAAGAATAAACATTTTTTACTTAAGAAAAGAGTCTAAAGAAAACTCTTTAGACTCTTATTTAGGTAGAATTATGTTAGTTGTTATTGCTTTTTCGTCGAAGAAACTTAAGGCTTTTTCGACATCCGCTAAGGTAATTGCTTCATATGCCATAATCGCTTCAAAGAAGTTCATATCATTGAATTGAAACCTAGCAAAGTTATTCGCAATCGCTTCTGGTGAGTTTAACGCCCGTAGTGATGAACCTAATAACTTGTTTTTAATACGTACAAAATCTTCTTCTGGTATTTTTAAATCTTTTGCCTTTAATAATACATCAATCACATACTTCTTGAAC
>JAAZCR010000128.1 GCA_012513195.1 Bacilli bacterium
CTATAGACAATACCAGGAAAACAGATGCCTACTGCTTTTCTGTTGACACCACAATAAAACTTTTTGAATCTGAGAGCGAATATATGAAATGAGATCTAAATTTAAATTTATAACCTCCAAACATAAAATTAAATCTTTCGTATCTTTCAAACTTAATAACAATCTATGTATTGATGTATATGTAACATATTATGATATTAATAATAACTACACAACCCCATTTACAGTGGATTTTTATTACGTATTATCATTTAAATTTCGTTGAATCAAACATGGCAATAATTTCACAAATACTTCTTAGCATAAAAGATAATTTAAATAAGTAAGTAAAAGCATGTAAAATGTATTTTCATGGACTTACTTTTGGTTTCTTTTCTATTTTTTCTAATAGGTATTTCTCAATTTCATCAAGTTCATCTTTATGTCTTTTTATAAAGTCATTACTCGGTCTAGATGTATTAATTTTATAATTATCATTTTCATCTTTCTTAAGATATATGTAATTATTAGTATAACTTCTAACAATATATTCTCCTATTATGCAAAAGTAATCATACACGTGAAGTAATATTTTAGTATTATTAATTGATTGCTTTTTATCTTTAATCCTAATACCTAAATTGTTTTCATAAATAGTCAAATATTCTATTGTATTCTCAGGATTGATATGTGTTCTGGCACTTAATTTTCCATAAATTTCATTAATATGAGGAAAAATATTTCTTAAACTATTAATACATTTAGTTGGAAGTATTTTGAAAAAATCACCTTGATAATCATGTACTTTATATATCCATGCTAGTTGCTCTATTATCATTCTTATTAAAGCTAATGTTTCAAAATATAAATCAGACCTTATACATAGTATGACAGCCTTGAAAGTATTTTTTAATCTAAAATAAGCTGCAGAAGCCGCAAACAAACTTGGTATATCTGGTTTATCGATACTACAATAATATTCAATTTGATCTTCTACTGCTTTTTAATTGAATGTAAAATATTGATAAACTTAAATTCAATTTCATAATCTTGATTTGAAAAATTCAGATGTTCAATATATTTTTTTATAGGTCCAATCAACAGAACTAAGACCTAAACTACACGATAAAGCACCAGCATAAGTTTTTTTGAAGTATATTTCTGGAAAATAATACGGCATACCTATTGTAACTATCTGATTACCATATAAAATAATATCTTCAAGGTTAATATCATTATTCAAATAATCGTCATACTCAGTTGTCAAAGTCCATCACCTACATTTATGTATAAATTAATATTAATACTTCATAATTAGATATAATACCTCATAATAATAATGTGTATATAAGCAAAATATTATACATGTTTGCGTAAATATAAATGTCTGATGTTAAAATATATTCTTACACTAACCCATTATATTTATCAAAAAACTCTAATAATCTTTCAATTACTTTTTGTTTTTTCTCAGTTCTGCCACCGCTAAATCTAGATATCGGTGGCATTATTTTATCAAGATCAGTACCTGTAGTACGTAATACACCATCTCTAAAGGCATTACTCATGAAACGTTTTGTTTCTTCTTCCTTTAAGTTCTCTTCTTTAATTATACTATCTAACTCTTCATCCTTTTGTTGAATAATAAATCTGCGCCAATCTTCATCAATAATAGTAGTAAGAGTTACTTGCTCAATAAACTTTTCGATTAATTCCTTTTTGCTTCTGAGTTGTAAGCTAGAATTAATAGCTTTATCAATGGAAACCAATATTGTTTTATCTTGTAAGTTAGATTCTTGGTATTTAGCTACAAGCATTAATATATAATCAATATTCACTTCAATTTGTTTAATTAATTCTATTTCAAAGATTAAATCATCGTTTATTACTTCTTTATCAGCATCACGTACTTTACGATATTTTTGATATAAATCTAGATACATACTTTGATAATCTTGGAAATCACGCTCAGATAAGATTTCCTTTCCAGTAAAATCATCAAAAGCTGTTAATATATTTTTTAGTTTTAAAATAGCACCATATAATTTAATAAAGTTCTTCTCAGCTCGTTCTCCTAATATAACTTGTCCTAGAGGATATTCTGTTTTTAACTCATTAATAAGGTCAACATAACCTGGTTTAGGTTCACCATTATCTTCATAGCCATAATAATATTCAACAAAGGTTTTTAATAAAACTATGCCACCTGCATCTTTATTACCAAATAAAGCAATAGCTTCATCTGTTTCTTTTTTCAAATTACGGAAACAGACAATATTTCCATAGGTTTTAACACTATTCAAGATTCTATTAGTTCTTGAAAATGCTTGTATAAGTCCATGTTGTTTTAAGTTCTTGTCCACCCATAAGGTATTTAAAGTAGTAGCATCAAAACCTGTTAAGAACATATTAACTACAATCAATATATC
>JAAZCR010000129.1 GCA_012513195.1 Bacilli bacterium
GGCTTGCAGGTGGATACAATAATAATCTCATTAAGAATTTTGAAAATGATGTTAATATCAAACACCAAAGTAACGACGAATTTATTGTTGGTGTTTTAGGTCAAAAAGGGTTTCGGTATTTTGTGAATAAAGATATTAATTTGCTTAATACCAAACCTGTAAATATGCGTGATGATGTTCAGTTTGTTGATATCATCGATATCATCCAACTATTTATCGATATGTATCTAGTTGGCGAAATTGATGAAATCATTATTTACTATAATAAATATATTAATACAATCAAACAAGAGGTCTCAGCAGAACGGATTATACCTATTGATAAAATTGAGGGAAATCAAAAACCGATATTATATGAGTTTGAACCCTCGCCTCAAAAAGTTCTGGACACCTTAATGCCAATCTATGTGCAAAATCTTATTTATGGTTATATCTTAAATGCCAAAACGAGTGAACATGCTTCACGGATGACAGCTATGAAGAGTGCTACGGATAATGCGGAAGAAGTTATAGATAAACTAACATTACATTATAACCGTGCCCGTCAAGCACAAATCACACAAGAAATCACCGAAATTGTCAGTGGGGCAGCAGCATTAAAGTAACTCGGCAAATATGGAGGATGAAATATGAATAAAGGTAGAATCACCCAGGTTATGGGACCTGTTGTGGATGTTGAGTTTTCTAATGGTTCATTACCAGCCATCTACAACGCCCTAGTAATCAATATCCCAGCTGAATTAAATTATGGTACACCTCGGGTTTTAACGGTTGAAGTAGCCTTACATATAGGTGATAAAGAAGTGCGTTGTGTCGCCATGGATTCTACCGATGGCTTAGTTAGAGGATTAGAAGTAATCGATACCGGTGGTCCAATAACTGTACCTGTCGGTAAAGAAGTCTTGGGTCGACTCTTTAACGTCCTAGGTGAAACAATTGATGATAAAGAACCATTACCTGCCAAAATTGAACGTCATCCCATCCATCGCGAACCACCTAAATTTGAAGAGTTATCAACAAAAGAAGAAATTCTCGAAACAGGAATAAAAGTTATCGATTTATTAGCACCTTACATTAAAGGTGGTAAAATCGGTCTCTTTGGTGGTGCGGGTGTTGGGAAAACCGTACTTATTCAGGAACTAATTCATAATATCGCTTATCAGCACGGAGGAATCTCCGTATTTGCGGGTGTAGGCGAACGCAGTAGGGAAGGTAATGACTTATATTTAGAAATGACCGAATCTGGTGTTATCAATAAAACGAGTCTAGTTTTTGGACAAATGAATGAACCACCAGGAGTTCGTTTACGGGTTGGACTAACCGCTTTAACCATCGCTGAATATTTCCGTGATGTTGAACATCAAGATGTATTACTTTTCATTGATAATATTTTCCGGTTTGTACAAGCTGGTTCTGAAGTATCGACATTACTTGGACGGATGCCTAGTGCAGTAGGTTATCAACCAACCCTAGCGACGGAAATGGGACAACTTCAAGAACGAATTACTTCAACTAAAAATGGGTCCATTACATCCATTC
The DNA here is from genome assembly GCA_012513195.1 of Bacilli bacterium. Taxonomy (GTDB): domain Bacteria; phylum Bacillota_I; class Bacilli_A; order Haloplasmatales; family Haloplasmataceae; genus JAAZCR01. The sequence goes on from JAAZCR010000129.1 coordinate 1,540, forward strand.
AAGCTGTATATGTTCCAGCTGATGACTATACCGACCCAGCACCAGCGACAACCTTTACGCACTTAGACGCTACAACAAACTTAAGTCGGAAGTTGACAGAAATGGGTATTTATCCTGCAGTTGACCCCTTAGCTTCAACTTCTAGAGCCTTAACACCAAGTATCGTTGGTGATGAGCATTATGAAGTAGCTCGCAAGGTCCAACAAATTATTCAACGCTATAATGATTTGCTTGATATTATCGCTATCCTCGGTATGGATGAATTAAGTGAAGAAGATAAATTAATCGTTCATCGTGCTCGTCGGATTCAATTGTTCTTATCGCAAAATATGCATGTTGCCTCACAATTTACAGGACAACCTGGAACTTATGTACCAATTAAAGAAACAATCCGCGGCTTTAAAGAAATCTTAGAAGGTAAACATGATGATTTGCCAGAAGAAGCCTTCCATATGGTCGGAACTATTGATGATGCAGTTGCTAAAGCTAAACGCCTTCTAGGCAAGGAGTGATAACATGATTAAAATCAATGTAGTCACTCCTTTAGGGATCTTATTTCAAGAAGAAGTAGAGATGGTTATTTTTCGTAACAACGAGGGAGAACAAGCAATCTTACAAAATCATATACCTATCGTAGTTACGCTTAATCCAGGATATGTACGTTTACAACGCAATAATGAAACCTTATATGTGACTGTCGTTGGTGGTTTTTTAGAGTTTTCCAATAACGTCGTAAATGTAATTGCCCAAGAAGCAGAAGTTGGTCGTGACCATGAAAATGCGCTAAAACATCTAGCAGAGTTACGGAAAAGACGATTTGAAGAAAATAAAAAGCGAAATATCGACTTTACTCGAGCAGAACGAGAAATCAGAGAAGAGCTCAAGAAGATTAAAGCAAGCAAGTATTTATAATAAATTGGTAACTAAAGTTAATGTAAACTTTAGTTACCAATTTAATTTTTGTTACACATTTATAGTAAAGTTTGATATAATTTTTTTAAGTAATAAGTGAGGTGAGGGGAATGAATTTAAAATATTATACTTTATCGGATGAGATCAAGAAACAATTGGGCTACATTATACGCGAAGTTCGGAAGCACAAATACAACGAATACAAAAACGTCACATTGATTGAAAATAACCCCTACACTAAGGAAAACTTTTGTGAAAATAATATTATTTGTCATTATCATACGTTAACTCGACTAGAAAATGACATAGTAAAAGATGATGTGTTGTATCATGTTCTTCTTAAAAAGCTTAATTTATATTACCAAGTTTCTGAAGAAGAGCACGAAACTAATATGAAACACTTAGAAAGTCAAATTAGAAGGATCCTTTATGCTGGTGAATATATTGATGATGATTTAGCAAGAGCTATAAAGAAAGAACTTGATGAAACATCGTTTAGTAAGGATGTCATTGCGGAGTTTCATTTACAGTTATTGATAATTTTCATCAAGTTTCAATTAATTATGCAAGTTACAGATGAAGAGATTGAAACACTTAACAATTTTGCTGATTTTTATCAAGGTATATATAAAGGTGTGGTCCTTCACTGTTTAGGCATATATCATTTAAATAAACTAGATACGGTGGAAGCAAAAAACTTATTTTTACAAGCCCAAGAAATCTATACTCAATATAACATCAGTAAGGGATTAATTAGTTCTTATTTAATTGCGGCCCATGTTTATTCTAATAATTATTACGAATCAGTGCCCTTATGTAACGAAATGGAAATTTATTATAAGGAAACTAATAATTACAAGCGCCTTATGCATGTGTACAATTACTTATCCGATTATTACTTTCTTATCAATGCCCTTCCGATTGCCAAATCATACTTCACGAAAGCCATGGAGATTATCGATAAAGATGAGACACTAATAAGATATAAATATGTATTGTTATATAATTGGGGTTATCGGTGTTTTAAAAACTTTGAATATGAAGAAGCCCTTGAAAATTTCTTAGAAAGTTTAGCCCTTTGTAATAATAGAGCCAATTTTATCCAAATTCTAAATTACATCTTAATCATTAAGACAAAACTAAACCATTCACTAGAAGAGTTAAAGTATTATTGTAATTTAGGTGAAGAATATCTCCATGATGCCAATGAAGTAAATCAAAATCTCTATAAATATTTCCGCTTTAAATTAAGTAATAGTAGATATTATCGTAAATTTGCGATGGAAAAACTAATTTCAACATTAACAGGCGATCGGTCACGAATGGAAATTTTGCTTTTCTTATATCAAGATTTATATAAATAGTTTAAAAATAGTTGTTATTTGAGACGAAAATTAATACTTTTTATATTTTTTTAGTTTTTCAAATGTTTTATTGTAAAATATAGTAAAGACTAATAAAGGAGGCGCTGTCATGAAAAAGATTAAGAAAATCGCCCTTTCCGTACTATTCTTATTCGCTTTATTACTCTGCTTAAACTTTGGTAAAAATACAACAGTATTAAATGACACAATCGACCCAATTCCCTTACCCTTCAATCCTGTTCCCGCAAACTTTATAGTTTGGAAAAAGTAGTGTTTTCCCAAGTTTAACAGAGGAAATACTATTACTTATCGGTACCTTATATAACATATTTAACCCCTAGAAAGACAGACCTTAATTTAGTTTAAGGTCTGTCTTTTTAAACTTGTTATTGTTGAAAATTGTCTAAATTTGTAAAAAATAATTAATTTTTGATATAATATAATGATAAATTGCTTTAACTTTTAGGTGATTATATGGGGCGCTTACCAATTGATATAAAGAAAAAACTTGGTCAAATTATTAGAACTGAAAGGTTAATCCGGTATGAATATCATAAATCACAAAACGCAACAAAGGAAAATCCTTATTCGAAAGAGAACTTTTGTAAGGGTGTTTGTCATTATCATACATTAAACAAATTAGAAAAAGATTTTATTAATGATAGCCAAGTCTATTACCAATTATTAGATAAACTAGGTTATACATATAATGTAAGTTATAATGAGCATCGTTTATTGATGGATACACTTAACACGCAATTATATAGATTACTTCATGCGATGGAATATATTGATGATGATCTATTAAGAAATATTATGCAAGACTTGAGCGGACTAAATGTTCAAGAGGATTGTATTGTCTATTTTCATGTTAAATTAATGGAAATCGCAAATAACTTTCAAATTTTTAAGTCAGTGAATGAGTATGAACTAAAACGTATCATTGAATTAAGAGACCTATATGATGGTGTGTATAAAGGACTTTATTATCATATACTCGGATTATATTACATGAATAATCTAAATTTAACTGTCGCTGAAGAACATTTACTTCAAGCGAAAAATATCTATCATTCTTATAATATAAGCAAAGGTTTAATTAACACTAATTTTATTAGTCTCTACATGTTAAAGAAAGACTATGTTAACATGGTTAATTTATGTGTAGAAATGGAAGATCATTATCTTGAAACAAGCAATAATAATCGTTTGCTTCATGTTTATAGTTCATTAGCGGAACATTTCTTATATATTAATGCGCTTGAGAAAGCTTATTATTATCATAATAAAAGAAAGGAATTGCTTGACCGTGAACCTTTACTCTCTAGATTCCGTTTCTCCATCTTTTATAATTGGGGTATGAGTTTAATATATATCTTTAAATATCAGGAAGCTTATGATTATATTTATCAAGCATATCAAGAATGTCCCTTTGAATTTATGAAATTACGAATAATAAATCCTTTATTATTTTTGATGACTAATTTAAAAATTGATGAGCACTTAGTAAAAGAAGTAATTGAAGAAGGAAAACGCTACTATGATAAAGCCATCGAAACAGACCAAACAGTATTTAAATATTTCGAGTTTAGATATAGTAATAATCAATATTATCGCAAATACGGATTACAAAAAATAGTTCCTTTATTGTTAGAGGATCCTGAACGAATTAACTTTGCGATTATGTTATTTGAGGATTTATACGATTAAAGGAAGTTGGCTATGGAAATTAAATGTTATTCTCTATCAGTACCTATTAAACAAAGGCTAGGGAAGTTAATTAAATCTTTAAGACAATACTATTATGATGATGCTCGTAAAGAGAATGGACAAAATGATAATCCTTATACGAAGATAAACTTTTGTAAGGATATTTGTCATTACCATACTTTGACAAAGCTAGAGAATAGTTGTGTGCGTGAGGATTATATCTATCATCAATTATTGAAACGGTTAGGATTACGCTTTCAGATACGGGAAGAAGTTCATGAAGCGAATATGCTTGTTGTTAGAAAACTTGCTTTTCAGTATTTAGATGCTTTAGAATATTATGAAAGTAAATATTATGAAGAAATTGAAAACAAATTAATTGAAGTTAAAAATGATTGTTTGGCTAGCCTTCATTTAGAAGCGCTCATTTTCTCTTACGATGCCTTCTATAAGCATCAATTTGATAAGAAATTAATAGTAAAATTCGAAAAAATAATTGATGTGTTTGAAGAAATCTACCAGGGAATCATCTATTTAACCATTGGTTTTAGTTTTCATAGGAAAATGGAACTAACAACAGCAGAAAAGTATTACCTGAAAGCCATCGAAATTTTCCAAACCTTTAAACTTAACATAGGATTAATATATTTCCCTTTAGCTAATTTATATATCGAAATGAAAAACTATTATGATGCTCTCCAAATTTGTAACATTTTAGAAGAGTATTACATTAAAACTAGTAATCGTAATCGTTTGCTTATTATCTACTTATGTCTAATTGACTATTATCTATTTATTAATTCCCTTGAACTGGCCCAAAAATATACTGAAGAAGTTGAAACCTTACTAAAACCAGAGGACAACTATTATATGTGGATTCTAAACTGTAAATGGGGAGAATATGAACTTCGTCATTATCGTGAAAGTCAAGCTTTAGATTATTTTAAAAAAGCTCATAATGTATGCCAAAATAGAGATCGCAAACTCATGATTATTAATCGAATACTAATGTGCCTAAGTCTCTTAAAGGCTCCAACAGAAGTATTGAACAAGTATTTGAATGAAGGATATCATTATTATTTGTATGCGAATGATTTAGAAAAACAAATCTTTACATATTTTATTAATAAAATAAATAACCGACCACAGTACTATAAGTATGTCCATGAAATCATCTTTCCTCAAATTAAAAACAAGATTAAATATCATGTCATGACATTGTTTTTTTATCGTGACATGTACATTAGGTGATTTAATTCACGTAATTTTGCCAAAAATGCATGAAATATTATAAAAAAAACCAAAAATTGTCAAAAATCTAAAAAAAAATATTATTATTTACAAATTTTGGCATTTAGTATTGTCAATATATTATAATAAAGTTGGGGTGTGGGTGCGGTATTAATAGTATTTTCTCTAATTAGGGGGAGAAAAGGGTTTTCTTACAAAAAGGATATCAATGATATCCTTTTTTCTTTTGCACATTTTAGTGTATAATAATGATAAACTATTGGAGTTGTTACTTTAACTATAATATTGGAGGATAACAATGCGTCTATTTAATCTATTAGAATTATTAATATATTTTTTATTACTACCGATTGTCTATAAAGTTGTGATGGCAATTGATTTTACGAAGATATTTAAAAAACATCATGTTAATGAAATACGCTTATTCTACATAATGGTGATGATCATTATTACCAAAATACTAGGAGATACTATCGTGATGATTATCAATTATATGCGCGAAATCGCCTTTAATATGTGATAAAAAAATTTACAAAATTTTCTAAAAAATTGAATAATTGGTAATTCACCGCTCAAACTAATAACGAGGTGAGAACGGTGAAAGACAAACTAGTAAATGTCATATGGAAAAAACTCCAACAATACTCTTTTGTCATCTTCCTAGCACTTATACTTGTCGCCTTCTTAATCATTGCCCAAGTTTCTAAGAAGAATGACAAGGTACCAGTTAATAAAACTACCCAAACGACCCAACCAACGAACCATGATAATAGAACTAATGAAATATTTAAACTGCCACTTGCTGAAGAAAGTCCAGAAATTATTCGTGATTTCTATGATGTCGACGCGAGCGTCGAAGATCAACTAAAATCTATTATTCAAGTAGGTAATGTCTTTTATCCTAATAATGGTGTACATTATACCGTTGATGGTGAAACTGAGTTTGAAGTATTAGCGTCTTTATCAGGAACTGTCACACGCGTTGAACAAGATCCATTATTAGGTTATGTAGTAGAAGTTGAACACTTATATGGAATGAAAACATTATACGCAAGTTTAGCTTCTGTAAATGTGGCAGTAGGAGATAGAGTTGCACAAGGAGATGTATTAGGTGTAGCTGGTACGAACAACTTTGACCCTGAAAGTGGCGTTCACGTTCACTTTGAGGTGTTACAAAATGGTATCAATCTCAATCCACATGATGTAATTGGTACAAAGATTAGTGATTATAATTCTGAAAATTAATTAGATTAAGGAAAAGCCTTTAAATTGCTTATCAATTTAAAGGCTTTTTAATTGCCTTCATTATTAACTAAGTATATTTTTCATCCCCCGCAAATATATTGAAGTAGGGGGAGAGTCTATGAATGAAATAATTCAAAACCGTGTCCTTCAAGTAGCGGAAACAATTTTAGATACACAAGGAACGGTGCGGAGTGTAGCTCTAATCCACGGTGTATCTAAAAGTACCGTTCATAAAGATTTAACAGAACGGTTAATCCAGATAGATAAACAGTTATACGAGAAAGTAAGGCAATTATTAGAATATAATAAGTCGGTTCGTCATCTTCGTGGCGGGTATTCTACGCGGATAAAGTACCTAAATAATCGACTTCACAAAGAGTAAAGTCTTTTAACTCATACTTAATATTATTATTGGTTAAGTCAATTAAATAAGCAAGAAAGGCTTGGACTTTATCTTCATCTATGCGGTATGTAAAACAGACTTTTTCTAAATAAGTACGATTTATAACTTCATAACTACTTAACTTATGTTCCAATAAACCAATGAGAGAATAATCAAAATGTACATCAATTAAACGCATTAGTTTCTTTTCAATAATACCTGATGCTTTAATTGCTTCACTAACAGCCTGACTATAAGCTCTAATTAAACCACTGGCGCCTAATTTAATCCCACCGAAATAACGGGTCACCACTACCACTGTATCGGTTAAATTATTTTTTCTTAAAACTTCAATCATAGGGATACCTGCTGTACCAGATGGTTCACCATCATCGTTTTGTTTCTGGATCATCTTATCAGGTCCGATAATGTAACAGCTGCAGTTATGAGTCGCATTATAGTGTTTCTTCTTAATTTGTTTAATAAATTCTAAAGCTTCTTCTTCTGTTTCAGCACGATTTATTTGGGCGATGAAACGGGATTTATTGATGATGAGTTCTATTTCGGTATATTGTTTAATGGCTAAATACATATTTATCACCTGTTTATATTATAATGGATGACGAAATATTTTCAAGGAATACTTTGACTATCAAAAAAGTTTGTCGAAAAATACTATACTTTTCCGAATTCAGTATGATAAAATAATAGTTGTGGTAAAAAAAATAGAATATAATAGGTGGTAAGTAAATGAGTAACGAAAAAATAGCCATTGTGACCGATAGTTCCTCATCGCTCGATTTCCTGCCCAATCAATATGACAATATATTTATTGTACGTATGCCAATACACTTTGGTAGCGATGAATATATTGACGGTTTGACAATTACTGTAGAAGAGTTCTATTCACGCATCGACAAAGAAAGCATTATTCCCACTACAAGCCAACCATCATTGGGAGAAACATTAGAATTATATGAAAAACTGCGTGATGAAGGATATACCGACATCATTCATCTACCGATTTCTAGAGGTATAAGCGGTTATTATCAAGCGTTATTCTCTATTAAAGATATGGTTGAAGGTGTAAATGTCCATATTGTCGACACCAAATGTACCGCAGTCATTCTCGGATATATCGTTTTAGAAGCTGCTCGCTTGGTTTCTGAAAACAAATCTGTCCTAGAAGTATTGGAATATTGTGACTATTTAGCTAATAATTTTAAAGTTTATTTTATAGTTGATGATTTAAAATATTTAATCAAAAATGGTCGCTTATCCAATGCAGCTGGTTTTGTGGGTAGCATTCTAAAAATTAAACCCATTTTAACATTTAATGAGGAAGGACAAATCATTGGCATTGAAAAGATTAGGACGACTAAACGAGCGATTAATCATATCATCGATTTGATTATTCAAGATACACAAAAATACAAAAAGGTTCAATATTTAATGTCTTATGCCTATAATCCCCCTTTAATCGAAGAGTTTAAATCAATGGTTAGTGAAAGTTTTGATTTAAATGTCTTCTTTGAAAGTGTTATGCCTTCGGTAATTGGTGCCCATGTTGGTAGTGGTATTATAGGTCTAGGTTATTTTATTCTTGAAAAATAGATGAAAACCTCGTAAGAGGTTTTTTATTTTTGCTAATATAGAAAATAATGGATATTAGTGCTAAAATTAAACTAGTATACGTAGAAAGAGTGAAAGCAATGAGTGGTCTAATTAAACAAAAGATTGGCTTATTATCTACTTACCTTCTGTTTGGACTCATTTTTGAATTATTAACTTTTTATAATTTAGGGTTAACACCAACATATTTAATTCTTGATATCTTAATATTCTTACTTGTTGGTTCGCTTATCTTTTTATTTCAATCTAATAAAGTCGCATTTCTTTATTTAATGATTTTAGTAGGTTTATTAGATGTTTTATTTGTGACTAATGTGACGATGATGAAGGTCTTTTATGATATTTTTTCCTTTGATAAAATTTTTCTCATCAATTTAGTAGATGATGTTTTTGATTGGCGTTTTATCCCTTTAAAAGATCTTTTCATCGGTATTATGCTCCTTATTGTTTATGTAGTTTTAAATATTATTTATCTTTATAATACTAAACCACTTAAAATTACCTACTCTATAGTTAAGCGCGTCCAATTATTTTTAATAATTTTCCTTGGAACACTCTTAATTTTTATTACTGGTATAAAAGTAGTTTCTAAAAATATTTATATTAACGGTGTTCAATTTCCTGATGAATTGTATGTTACTTCACTTAAAAAAAGTGCTTTTCAACACTATGGTATGTTGACGTTTTATTATAAAGAAATCGAAACTTTTTTAGTTGAAGAAAATGATGAAATTGAAACCCCACCACTAGAACTACGGAAGACTGATTATTATGGGCTATTAAAAGGGAAAAATATCATAACCATCATGATTGAATCAGGACAAGAAATGGCCATTAATGAGTATTTAACTCCTACATTATATCGTTTACGTGGAGAAGGATTATATTTTGCGGAAAATTACAGTATAAACAAAACTAATGTTTCCGAACATATTGGCATTGTCGGAAGTTATCCTACTATTAATTACGCCTTCTTAATAGAAAATTATAATCTGCCTTTTACTTTGCCAAGAATCCTTAATGATAAGTATGTAACCAGTTATTTCCATGATAATAATGGCGAGTTTTATTACCGCGATGTGCTATTAAAACAGTTGGGCTTTGAACATATCTATTTACATGATGATTTGTTTCCTGAAAACTTACCTAACTGGAATGGTAAATGGAGTTGGACAGGTAATTACACATTAGATAGTAAGACAGTTGAACGTATTATTCCACATATGATTAAAGAAGACGAGTTATTTTATAGTTTCTGGACCACTCTTTCAATGCATGGGCCTTATGATGATGACGAATTTAGTAACCGCGATACCTTTATCGAGTTGGGTTATTTTGACTTAATAGAAGAAGCGGAAAGTCTAGGTCTATGGAGTAATCCATTTAAAGGTGATGCGACGGGGGAATTTCAATTCAAATATTACCAAGCAGCGATGATGGATTTAGATGTAGCGGTTCAAAAAATAATTGATGCATTAACAGAAAAAAGTCTTCTTGAAGACACCATTATTATTCTATATGGTGATCATCAAGCATATTATCACGATTTCCATTTACGCTTACATGATTTGACAACCCAACAATCCTATCGAGTTGATTTATTATATGATACCATTCTTTATATGTGGAATCCGATATTAAATGAAACCTTTAAGGATAATCGTATCATTACTACCTTTACTTCACCTTACATAATCGTACCCACGCTCCTAGATTTATTGGGTGAAGAATATGGTGCGAATTGGTACATGAGTTTATCTGTTTTTGATAAAGATTATGTTCCTATCTTCTATTCCCACCAACAAAATGCCCTTATGACCAACAGACTATACTCGATTGATGGTGAGACCCTCATATATCAAGCTGATGATGTCACCGAACAAGAAATCGAAACATTTTTACAAAACAGCCTTATTATTCTAGAAAGACAGAATAAGATTAATAAACTCTATAAAATTAACCAAGAATAAATCCTGTTTAAACAGGATTTTTTCTTTTACCTCGTAAATAAAAATGAGGTGATCTCATTGCTTAGAGAATTTACAAGTCTAACCACAAATAGTGTTCCAGGAGTAATTAAGCAAGGGAAGAAGTATTATTGTAACCGTTGTGGAAATAAGAAATTGAAGGATTTTTATCGTGATAGTTTAGGAGTATATTGTCGGAATTGTTTAGTGTTTGGGAAGAGTGCCACTTATACAAAGATTATAAGGGAACAAATCATTATTCCTAAAAAAGATAAGTGTGGATTGACTAAGGTAATTCATTTATCAGATATGCAGGAACTTGCTTCAAAACACTGTGTTAAAGCGTATAAGGAAGGTAAGAACACCCTTATATACGCTGTTTGTGGAGCAGGTAAAACCGAAATAGTCTATGAAGTAATCCTAACTGCTTTAAATGAAGGAAAGGTTGTGGGCTTTGCGACACCACGAAAGGATGTTGTCTTAGAACTTTATCCGCGTTTTAAAAGAGACTTTTGTCAGGTTGAAATAGTCGCTTTATATGGCGGTAGTCAAGATAAAGGTAGATTAGCTAATCTCTACATTACTACTACGCATCAGTTAATTAACTTCTATCAGTTCTTTGATTTAATTATTCTCGATGAAGTTGATGCTTTCCCCTACTACAACAATAAGATGTTAGAAGGTTTTGTTCAAAAAGCAAAAAAGAAAAAGGCACCTATCATCTTTTTAACCGCAACCCCAACAAGAAAAATCCAATATTTGATGAAAACAAAACAACTTGATTATTTCATCATTCCCTTAAGGTTCCATCGCTATCCTATCCCCGTTCCTCGTGTATCTTTAACTTCCTCAACAATCACAAAATTAAATAAAGGCGTCTGTCCGAAAAAAATCTTAAATTGGTTAGAAAGTAAAAAATCAACGAATAAGCAAGTGTTCGTCTTTGTCCCTGATATAAAAAGTGGGATTAATCTTGAAAAAATCTTAAAACCCCATTTTACTTGTGCTTTTGTTTATGCTGAAAGTCCAAATCGCAAGCAAATCATCAACGATTTTCGGGCTGGTAAATTTCAACTCATCATTACAACTACCATCTTAGAACGTGGAGTAACAGTTAGTAATGTCGATGTATGTATTGTTGGGTGTGATGCGGAAATCTTTGATGAGCGAGCCATCGTTCAAATAGTAGGGCGAGCTGGGCGGGATAAAAACTATCCTACTGCTGACGTGGTCCTTTTTTGTGACTATTATACGCGCGAAATTCGAAAAGCCATTAAGCAAATTAAAAGGATGAATAAGATGGCAAAAAGGATGAAGTTGTTGTTATGAGGGAATGTTTATATTGTGGTAAAA
>JAAZCR010000130.1 GCA_012513195.1 Bacilli bacterium
AATGAGATAATAATGGGATGTTATATGGCTTATTACGATATTAAGGAAGTATATAGTATAGAGGAATTAGAATCAATATTAATAGATTTTCAGAATAAATTAAACATTGATCCAAGTAAATTTGTGAAGGGAAAGGGAAAAAGGAAAACAGAACTTCAAAGGATATATGAGAAGATGGAAAGATATATCAAGAAGTTAAAAGAATATGCAGAACATATAGAGATATGTGGAGAAAAAAGAAACAGTTATTCAAAAACAGATAAAGATGCGACATTTTTCCATTGTAAGAGAGACTATATGGGTAACGACCAATTATTACCATCATATAATATCCAATTTGGAGTAATAGAAGAATATATAGCGATAAGCGATGTATATCAATATGGTGCAGATAGTGATTGTTTTGAGCCATTAATAGAGAAGTTTAAGGAATATTATGGGATATATCCAAAGAAGCCAGTAGCTGATGCAGGGTATGGTAATTATAATAATTATTTATATTGTAAAGATAAGAACATGGGATTATATATGAAGTTTTCGATGTACAATAAACTAACTAAAGATAAGAAGTATAGAGATAATCCCTTTAAGGTACATAATTTCAGTAAGAACGAACATGGAGAATTAGTATGTCCTAATAATAAAGTCTTTAAACTGGTTAAGATAAGACCAGTAAAAGGTAATAAATACGGAAGGACAGAAGAGATATATGAATGTGAAGATTGTACAGGATGCCCATTTAGAACGAAATGTCATAATAGTAAAAATAATCGAAGGATAAATATCAACCAAGAATTAACAGACTTACATCAAGAAGTAATTGATAATTTAAATAGTGAAGAAGGAATAGAGTTAAGGAAGTTAAGATCTGCACAGGTAGAAGGAACAATCGGAGTATTAAAGTATGATAGAGGATATAGAAGGATAGTAAGAAGAGGAATAAAGAACGTTCTACTAGAAGTGTTATTAGTATCAATTGGGTATAACTTGTACAAATATCACAATAAGAAGTTAAGAAACAAAAGAGCAGTAGTACAATAGAAAACAGATAAACAAGATATAATTTTAAAAAAGAGTTGGTAAAGACTCTTATTTTGTCATGCTCAGAAATGGGCATTTTTTTGTTTTCCACAGGTTGAGATGAATTAATAATAAAAAACAACTCTATAGAAACACTAAAACTATCAAAAATGGGCATAAAAAAAAGGAGCTGTAATGAACTCCTTAGTTTTCAGAAGTTATTTTTTTACAGCCCCTTCTTTTTTATTATTATCGTTGCACTCTACCAGATGCATCTCCTTTTACCAATGTTTCTACTTCTTCTAGGGATACTAAATTGAAATCACCAGGTATAGTATGTTTTAATGCACTGGCGGCTACCGCAAATTCTAATGCTTGCTTTACATCACCTTTTGTAAGCAAACCATGGATTAATCCAGCACTAAAAGCATCGCCACTACCGACACGGTCAACAATTCGAATATCATATTTTCGGGAGTGATAGAAGTCTTGACCATCGTAGATTAAAGCACTCCAAGTGTTATCACTTGCTGAATGGCTTTCTCGTAAAGTAGTGGCGACGTACTTAAAGCCAAATCTATCTACCATTTGTTTGAATATTTCTTGATAACCTGTTAACTCTAGTTCACCTTTAGTAACATCTGTTTTTCCGGGTTTAAAACCAAGGCATTTTTCCGCATCTTCTTCGTTACCGATACATACATCTACATATTTCATCAAGTTGGTCATAACTTTTTGCGCTTGTTCTGACGTCCATAGTTTCTTGCGGTAATTTAAATCACATGATACAGAGACATTATAGCGTTTCGCAGCTTTTAAGGCTGCTTCTAATACTTTTTGTGCTTTTTCACCTAAAGCAGGAGTAATTCCACTCCAATGAAACCAAGTGGCATTCGCAAAAATTGAATCAAAATCAAAGTCATCAATATTAGCTTCCGCAATCGCTGAATGGGCACGATCATAAATCACTTTTGATGGTCGCATGCTAGCACCAGTTTCTAAATAATAGATTCCAATTCGCTCGCCACCTCTAGCGATAAAATCAGTTTTTACCCCAAATCTCCTTAAGTAATTAATTGCTGCTTCCCCAATTTCATGTTTAGGCAGTTTGGTGACATAATATGCTTCATGCCCAAAATTGGCTAAACTTACTGCAACATTAGCTTCTCCCCCGCCAAAGACAACATCAAAACTTTGTGTTTGTACAAACCGTTGATATCCTGGGGTTGAGAGCCTTAACATTATCTCACCTAAAGTAACTATCTTAGCCATGCTTTTCGCTCCTAATATATATTTATATTAATTCTCTTTTTAATATCTTTTTAGGAAACTAATTATACTAAGAAAAACTCGTATAGTTATTAAAAGTTTGCATATACATGCAAACTTTTAATAAAGAAGTAACATGGTAAACTTTTTATTCGGATATACGAATCGCTTTCGCAATTCTATAACTATTTTATATTATGTTTTTAGTAAAGTCAATATGATTTTAAAATTTATGTTTAGTAAACTCATATATAGCAATTCCAACCGCAATAGATAAATTTAAGGAATCAATGGTTTTTAGATGTGGAATTACCACACTTGTACCAACATTACTAAAACTACTATCTAATCCTTTACCTTCATTTCCAAAGATGAGCGCAAATGGCTTGTGTGGTATATCTACTTCTTGTATCCTTAATTTACCATTTAACATGAAGGGATAACAGTGATGTTTTGGAAAATGCTTTTGATATTCGGAAAAATCATTAAAATAACTAAAATTAATGTTAAATAAAGCACCCATAGAAGCTCTTACTGTTTTAGGATCATAGATATCGACTGCTGGTCTTATGATTGCGAGGTTTTTTACTCCAAAGCCTATACTTGTCCTAATAATAGTCCCTAGATTACCTGAGTCACTAGGATTGACTAATACAACATGATTATCATTCTTATCTAGTTCAGGTTGATATTTTCGAAAAATTCCTATCGCAAAACAGTTTTCTTTTGGTGATAATTTTTCAATTAACTTATCATTATACTCATAAGGTATACTATTCTTCTTACATAAAGAAATGATTTTACTAATACCCTCTGATTCTTTAGCCTTGGTATGTAAGATTACTTTACTTACTTTATCACTTTGATAATTTAGAAGTTCTATTGTAAGAAAACTACCTAAAGTATAAGAGTAATCGAAATCCTTTTTATAAGTTCTAATTTTTTGTGTCATAATCCCACTCCATTTCCTGAATATTATAACATACTTTTGGTAAAAGTTGCCTATTTTAATCATCTTATAAAATATTATCTAATGGTTCATTATAATAACTGAGGTGATATAATGTTTAAAAAAATCGGTTTAGCTATTATCCTATCTTTCACACTACTATTATCTGCAAATATTAAGACATTAGGTGCATATAACTTTCCCGAAGTAAATGAACCACAAGATAGATTAACGAGTGAAGATAAGAGAATTTTAAAAGAAAAGATCGATGAACTTAAGCAAAAATATTTTGCGAATTGGAAAAATATGACAAAACAGGAACGAAAACAGGCTCTAAAACAATACCAATTAGAATTAGATGAGTTTTGTAAAGAAAAATTTGGAATGAGTTTCGCTGAGTTAAAAGAAAAATATCCGAATTATTTTAAAAAGAAACCATTAAACAAAAAGGTATCATGAAATTTTCATGATACCTGTTCTTTTTCTTGATTATGAAGTTGCTTAATCTTTTCGCTACCGATAACTGAATATTTAAAGAACGCATATATCGCAATTAAGATAGCTAATACCAAAATATAGATACCATACTGGTATTTAAACGCAACCACGACAATCGCAACATAGAATAAGATAGTTGAAATTTTCCCGTAAATATTGGCAGGAATAATAACTTGATCTTTTTTGGTATATAATACAAATCCACCGATAATCATTGTAATTTCTTTAATACCATAAATGATGATAAATAATGCTGGCAGACGCTTATCTATGGTAAAGCAAGCTAAGACTGCAAGTTGCATGATTTTATCCGCAAATGGGTCTAGCACTTGTCCCAATTTCGTTATCATCTTAAATTTGCGGGCAATAAAACCATCAACAATATCTGTTAATCCTGCCACTAAGAAAACCAATAATGCTAGATATAGATTATAAGTTAGTGAAGAGAAATATACTAGGACAAATACTGGTACTAAAATGAGGCGAAAGATGGTGAGAATATTAGGAATATTCATAATAATCACCTCAGTTCTACCACTGGCCATATCCCTGCATCACTACTTATTTCATTACTAAATATATTTTATAAACTTACTTATTATTATATAATATTCAATTCTTTACCTACTTTTTCAATGATGCGGATGGCTTCATCTAATTGCGCTTTAGTATGAACAGCACTAATCATGCATCTTATCCGACCAGTGCCTTTTGGTACAGTGGGATATACTATACCAGAAACAAAGACACCATTTTCTAATAAAGTCTTGGAGAATAACATCGTCTTCGCTTCATCGCCAACGATAATTGGTGTGATTGGTGTTTGACTATGACCAGTATTAAAGCCAAGGCTTGCGACTTTTTCTTTAAAGTAACGCGCATTTTCCCATAAGCGATCTGTATATTCGCTCGTTTCCATTAGGATTTTCACTGATTCTATAATCGCACCAATTGCTGCTGGTGGTAATGAAGTTGAGAAAAGAATGGGGCGACCACGATGTAAAAGCCATTCTTTCATTGTTTTACTTCCCGCCACATAACCACCAACAACGCCAATGGCTTTTGATAGGGTTCCAATGCTGAAATCGACTTTACCATGTAAACCGAAGTGGTCAACGGTACCACGACCATTTTCACCTAATACCCCAGAACCATGGGCATCATCAACATAAGTTAAACATTCGTATTTTTCCGTGAGTTCTACGATTTCTGGTAACTTGGCGATATCGCCATCCATGGAGAAAACTCCATCAGTCACAATGAGAACATTATTATATAAGTGTCTTTTTTCTTTAAGGATGTTTTCTAAGTCTTCCATATCACTATGTTTATAAATTGCTTTGTCAGCGCGAGATAATCTTATACCATCGATGATGGACGCGTGGTTAAGTTCATCAGATATGATTAAGTCGCCTCTATCAGTAATTGCTTGAATGGTACCAAGATTACACATGAAACCAGATTGAAATACGCATACTGCTTCTTCACGTTTAAATACAGCAAGTATTTTTTCTAACTCTTCATGTAAATCCATATTACCAACAATCGTTCTTACAGCGCCACTACCAGCGCCATATTTCTCAACCGCTTCAATCGCTGCCCGTTTTACACGCTCATGATTGGCTAAACCTAAATAGTTATTGGACGAAAGATTGATCAATTCTTTTCCATCAATTTGAATTGTTGGACCATTTGGACCTTCTAAAGGTTCGATGGTATTATACAGACCCTTCTCTTTTAAGGACTCTAA
>JAAZCR010000131.1 GCA_012513195.1 Bacilli bacterium
TGCAGGTACCCTTTCTGAGGCCCGCAAACGTCAATATTACTTAAAACCTAGTGTAAGCAGAAAAATGAAAGCTAGAGGAAAAAAAGGCTTCTAATGATGACAAACGTTGTCTAATGACAACGTTTTTTTATTATATAAATAAAAAAACATTCTATCTAATGATTATTTTATATTATAATATAATTAGTATAATGTTATATTGAAAGAGTGAAGGTGAGACTTTGCGGAAGAAGTACCTAATAGTTGGGGGAAACGCAGGTGGCTTAAGTTGTGCAACACGATTACGACGTCTTGATGAATTTACGGAGATTATTATTTTTGAAAAGACGGACTACATTGCCTATTCTACATGTTCGCTACCTTATCATCTTAGTAAAGCAATACCACATTTTGAAGAACTTATCTTAATGACTCCTGAACGTTTTAAGAAGCAATATAATGTTGATGTTAGAACAAATCATGAAGTTATATCTGTAAATCCTAAGGAAAAGGTTATCTTAGTGCAAGATCATATACATAAAAAAGTATATGAAGAAAACTATGACTACTTAATTCTTGCCCCAGGAGCTAACGCGATTGAACCAGAAATACCTGGCAAGGAAAAACTACCTTACTTTATGATTAGAAACATTATCGATTTAAGTAGACTTTTGGATTTTATCAATGAGAAAGAAGTTCATCACTTAACAGTCGTTGGTGGGGGATTTATCGGTATTGAAGTCGTCGAAGCACTGAAAACACGAGGAATTGATGTTACATTAGTTGAAAGTCAAAAACATGTACTTAATTTATTTGATTTCGAAATGGCACAGATTATTCATAAAGTTCTATTAGATAATAATGTTTCGTTATATGTTAACACAATGGTTAAGGAAATTGTGGATGGAAGTTTAATACTAGATAATGGTGATACCATTAACACCGACGGGGTTGTCTTTGCGATAGGTATTAGACCAGCCACGGAGTTTCTAAGAAATACGGGTATAGCGTTAGATAATAGGGGCTATATCATCGTTAATGGTTTTTATCAAACTAGTGATTCGAATATTTTTGCGATTGGCGATGCGATTAAAGTGAGATATGCACTCACTAACCTATATGAACCATTACCACTCGCAAGCACAGCTGTTAAACAGGCGAGGTTAGTAGCGGATTACCTTAACGGTTTAGATGTGGTGAATAGTGGTTTTATTGGGACCAATGTCATTAAAATATTTGACTATACAGCTAGCGTGACAGGAATTACCGAAAACTATATAAAGAAACGGCAACTAGATTATCAATATAATGTGATTTATTTAGCTCCAAGCGATCGTGTTAGCATTATCCCATGTGCGAATATTGTCTTTATGAAAGTTATTTATGAAAAGCAATCAGGAAAACTATTAGGTGCTCAAGCTATCGGTAAAGGATTAGTCGAAAAGCGCATTGATGTTTTGAGCGTTGCCATTAAGCTTGGTGCAACTGTTAGAGATTTACAGAATTTAGAACTAGGTTATGCACCTTTTTATGGTACAGCGAAAGACCCTGTGAATATCGCAGGTTATATAGGTGCAAACTTAAATCAAGAACGCTATAAGCAAA
>JAAZCR010000132.1 GCA_012513195.1 Bacilli bacterium
AAAACTATGGTTAAATCCTCGAATATCTGATTTAGAGTTACTAAAATCATTGTTAGTGCCTTATCCTGATACGAAAATGACTGCTTACCGGGTATCAGAAGTTGTAAATAATGCGAGATTCGAGTCACCAGAATGTATAAGACCCCTATCCTAGTTTATACTAAGATAGGGTGAGATAATGAACCGTAGTCATAAACAACAATTAGAAGAGTTAAAGGCTAAGAATTTTTATACTAAAGAAGATTTAGAAATGGCAGAAGAACTATTGAAGCAAGAAGATCCTAGTTTTAAAGAAGAAGTTGAGATTGTATATAATAAGATTAAAAAGATCTTAAGTTTAAACAAAAATCACGAGGAGAACTCGTGATTTTTTAACCTATTAAGTATAATGCAATAATAACAGCGGATATACAGAAACGAACAATATGATGTGATAAGTTAACTTTCTTATACATATATAATCCATTTAGAATAGCAGCTATATGAATAATAACTAAACTTACGATAACAGGAATAAGGATTTCTCTTCTATCTAACAAAAATAGTAACAAAGAAGTAAAGAGAACTACACCACCAACAAGCATAACCGTGTTATTAACTGGAGTAACTTTTTTGAAAAAGTACTGGCTGATACAGGCAAGAATAGTCATGACACTATAAAGAAAGCCAATTACAAGTAGAATAACATGATAAATGCTCATAATATCACCTCGATGTTTTCTTGCTCATAATTATAACAGATTAACTAAATATTCATCAACATGAATAAAGGCACAAAAAATTAATTGTGCCTTTTATATTATGATTAATAACACTGTAACACTAACCATGTTTTATCAAAACGCTTATTTCGCAAATCTTCCTCTTTTATCATAAAGTAGAGCATTCCCATATCACACCACATCATCTTGCACTCTTCAACAGAATCTAACTGGAATAATAAAATCCATTCTTCTTTATCTTTATTAATGCGTTTTAAATCAGTACGCACAATTTTTTCTCCCTCATAATGATTGATATTTAAGTTAACTATGGCACATGTTTCTCTAACATCACCTTGAATATTTTTACAATAGCCAAGTAAATATGTTTCTTTACCATTTTCTAGTGCTATATAGTTAAGATAATTATCATTATTAAACTTACGCTCTTCATAGGATGGTAATGACCATTTATTGCGGAAAGATACCTGACAGGTAGGGAATATACTATTTCTTTGGTGCTTTAGTTTTTCAGGATAATCTATACGTATTAATGGTTGTTCTGAAGTATCATAATATAATACTCGGAAGCCATTCTTATCGCTATGAATATTACCCTCGGGCATATTCACACAATCATAAAAGAAATATAGATGTCCAGTTCTTGGAAGTAAGGAACCATCATGCAAATTACTTATCTCTTTTAAATTAATTTGGGCAAGAAATGCTAAAAGGACATCACCATTGCTTGGCCAATGAAATCCTAAAAAGATATCAGGATGTCCACCTATTTTTGATGCCCCAATAGGGATATTTTCTTCATTAATCTTTACCAAATCAAGGTAAATTGCTTGTTTAGCGATTGGGAATAGTTTGGCTGTATATTTTTCTAACCCCACTCTTCGCATTTCTTTTTTGAAACTTTCGTCAATAAGCTCCAAAACATCCTTCTTTCCGAATAAACCCATCCTAATTCCTCCGTACCTTATATAAATAACATCTAATATTATTTACTCATATTTTCTTGTATTTTCACCTTTGTCTTTATTTTTACAAAAACAATCATCAATGTGATCATCAACTACACCTACGGCTTGAAGATATGAGTAAATAATCGTGCTACCTAAAAATTTAAACCCCTTATTTTTTAAATCTTTAGCGATTTTGTCAGATAAATTTGAGGTGGCTGGTATTTCTTTTAGACTTTGATAATGATTGATGATGGGATGATGATTAACATAGCTCCATAAATAATCCGCAAAACTTCCGTACTCTTCCTGAATTTTCATATACTGCTTCGCATTATTAATAGCAGCTAAAATCTTCAGCCTATTTCTAATGATACCCTGATTATTCATTAATTCATTTATCTTTTCTTCATCATATTGACTTACTCTTACATAATCAAAGTTATCAAATGCATCTTGGAAATTCTTGCGTTTTTTTAAAATGGTATGCCAACTTAGACCTGCTTGAAACATCTCTAAGATTAACATTTCAAATAAGCGTCGATCATTGAATACTGGTTTTCCCCATTCTTCATCATGATACTGCATGTAAAGATTGTCTACATAACACCAGTCACACCGTTTCATGTTTCCTCACCTTTAATCCTTATTCATATTATATCAAGATTATTTTGATATTTCAGTAATATTTTATTTTTTCTTTAACTTTTTACAATAAATTCCATAATATGCATTTTAACATAAAACCATAAGAAAAAAGGGTTATTACCCCTTTATTCTTGGTTTGATAATTCATTTGTTAGTCTAAGTGGGAAGATAATCCAG
This sequence comes from Bacilli bacterium, assembly GCA_012513195.1. Classification (GTDB taxonomy): domain Bacteria; phylum Bacillota_I; class Bacilli_A; order Haloplasmatales; family Haloplasmataceae; genus JAAZCR01. The sequence goes on from JAAZCR010000132.1 coordinate 2,495, forward strand.
AACATTAATAAAACAGTTGTTAGGATTGATCCAACAATAATGGGTACTAATGCTTGCATCGAAAATGTTATGTTAACTATACTTATTAATTGGAAGTTATGCGAATTAACAACATTATATAGTATATTTCCTATAATCGCAGTAATTAATACATATCCACAAACACTAATCATTTGATAATTAAATGGTTTATAGTAACGATAGACGATTAGACTGATAAATAAAGAATAGACTAGATTCATTAATAAAGGTATGATAACTTGCACAATTAAATCTGCTGACACTATAAAACTATTATTAGCTTCTGTATTAATATTGATTAATGCAGAGATAAGGGTAAATAGAACATAAATTAAAAAATAAAGATAATATAGCCCATAACCCAAGAAAGAAGTTAACAACCAAGCATTTTTACGTTTTAACACAAGAATGGTTAAGGAAATGACAATAATTAGTTCATAGATGATAAAGTCGAGATAAGGAATCGTTAATGCTACATATATTACATGTTTATTGACAGTCTCTGTGATTATATCAAACAGCCCATAAGTTACTAATCCAACATAAGTTACTAATCCAAATTGAAGGACAGTTCCTACTAATAAGAGAATAATTAGACCATATTTAGCTAAAGAATTATTTAATGATACATTATATTTACTTACCTCTTCATTTATTTGAATATCAGAAGTTACCTCATAATAATCGTAATTCTTCACAAATAAAATAATAAGAAAAAGTAAAATGTTAGGAGTAAAAAAGTAAAATACGTTACTAACTAAGTTATTATACATAAGATATGTACTCAGTGAATCAGCAAATCTGATTGAACTAAATGTAACGATAATTCCATATAAGTAAAGAACACTTCTTAAAGCAATTAAACCAATCGCAACATTTCGGAATAATACCAGTTTATCAGATGAAAAGAGCATCTTCCTACTTTTTATCACAATAATCCAAAAGAAGATATAGATAATATTTGGTATAATATTGTTAAACTGATCAAAGAGAAAAACTTTAAGACTCATCATTTGATAAGTATCAAGTAATATGCCTCTAAGCACATTTAATATAATGCTTTTAGAGAAAGAGTAAATAGTCGCAATTAAGAAAATTTTAAACAATGCATGAAGAAAATGCTCACTATTCTCATTATTTGATCTAATTAGTAAATATATAAATAACCACAATATTATACTACCTAAATTAGATGCTAATTGAGGGGTTGTTGATAATAAAGAAAATGTCGTGTTCTTATAAAACTTAAAGTAAGTAACTAAACTGAGCGATGTAGATGCAACTAGTTGCGTCACTAAAACGATAATGTAGATTAAAGCGGTTTTCTTAAATGTATTAACTAGTAATTCTTTGTAAGTTAATTTAGGCATAACTATACCCCTTTCTAATTCCAAAAGTAAAGTCAAAATGATTTTACCACGATACAACCATGAATTACCATCTAAATTTAAAAATATATGAATAAAAAAACGGTTCAAAACTGAACAGCCCCCTGTCAAGTAGACAGTGGAAATAAATAAAATAAGTGTTTAAGCTAAGGCTTGATTTCGATATTCAATCGGAGTTAAGCCTTTAGTTTTTAATTGATATCTTTCGTTGTTATAGAAATAAATGTATTTATG
>JAAZCR010000133.1 GCA_012513195.1 Bacilli bacterium
GAGAAGTTATCCATATTCTTAAATCTACTCATTAATAAACTTCCCCGGCCAGAAAAGGCTTTACCTTATCTAATTGAATAGCCATCTAACAACCACTTTAACTCTTCTAAATCAATCTGAATTGGTTCATCTTGTTCCACAGGCCATTGGAATCGTCCCCGTTCTAGACGTTTCAAATATAACCAGAAACCATTATAATCCAGTGTAGAATCTGTAATCGAATGCGATTCCGATTACAGAAGACAAAGAGTGCTGGTTGAAAGGAATCCAGCTCAAAGTATTCTTGGACAATCATTGATAAGCCATCAATTGTCTTTCTAAGATCAGTTGACTCACAGGCAATATAAACAGCTTTAATTTGGTGGATATTTAACATAAGTCATCCATCACCTTAATGACTTTCTTTAAAGTCATCATTTAATTCTACTGCATAATGCCCAACATTAATAATAATGGTTTGGTTGTCTTCTGATTCACTTTTTACCGGGACATGAACAGGTAACCATTTAACCCCTTGATGATCTTCATTTTTAAATTTACGGACCCAATATTGAAGTTGATGTAGCTTCAACTCGTTTTCTTCACACCATTTACGCATAGTCAGTCCACTGGACTTATATTCAGATACACGGTCTTTCCAGAGTGTTCTTTTTATTTCTAATTTCTTCATTAATATATTCTCCTACCTAAAATTATAGATAAGAGGATTATCTCAAACAATTATTTACTTTTAATTACGCGGCAGTTTTGACGCTTACATAACTCCAACACCCAATCATTGACAAAGAACCTAAAAATGTTGGAGTCCTCTTTTCCTAGAACACCAACATTCGTTGTAGAACCTTATAATTGCAAATGCGATAGCCACAATGAGTAAATGAATATTATTTATTGTTAATTGCATAGACAATCTTGTCGGTCTGCTTACGATTGTTTGTGTCATCAAGACGTTCAGCAATCATGGCATTAATCTGATTCTCTGCTCTCTGTGCCTTTGCCTTGTCGAAGATAAAGAATTCGATAGTTCGTGTTTCACCGGAAGTCATATTAATCTGCAAAACGATTTCAAATGCATTCAGAACAAAATTAACTGCAATGATAAGCATGATGGAAAATCCTATGAAACCACCTTCTACACCAAGTAAAGAAAAAGAAAAAATGGCAAAAATTATTCCGAGAATAAATTTTGTAAGCTTCAATTTAAAATTACTTTGTGTTGAAGCAATCTGGTTGATTGGAATATTCTCCTTCATGGACCCCAGAGGAATTAATCCCAAAATGGTATTAGGATTTTTAAATTTAATTAAATTCTGTTCAGCGGAAATTTCACCCTTAAGATAAAACGTCAAAAGAGATGTAACATATTTGATAGGTTTCAAACAAATCCCCCTCCCTATATTTATAATTATTTATTATTTATTATTATAAACTATTTTCCTTTTTTTTCAATAGATTGTCAAACAATTTGTTTTATAATATACTTTGGTGATTTAAGTGAAATTAAGATAGTCTCAACTCTAACCCAATTCTTATTCAATGTCATATTTCCTGAATGAAAAGTAGGATTCCCATAACTAATGGTTAAACTTCATTACTTTCCTAGACATGAATGGCCTTTAACATCTTAGATATGTATTTTACTCGTGTACGTGGTATAACTGAAAAAATATTACGATAAAAATGAACGGTACAAAGCTGATATTTTGCATCTAGAGAACCCTCAGGAATCGTTCCAATAATAGCCTGTAATCCACTGATTTTTAGCCAGATACATTTCTATATGATCCTCTTCGACAGAACATAAGCATCTGAGTTTCAAACGGAATACCTTTCAACCTAGGGAATTTAAGCTTTACATCCCCTGCAGTAGTGGTGAGCTGCTTGGTATGATATCCTGAACGATTACCCATTCGTTCATTTGTACGTTCATATTTTCCAGTGTTTACTAATGTATTTGCTTCCTTATCAAGCAGAGCATTAAGAGTCTCCTCAATACTTGAACGTACCAAATCTTTAATTGAATTTTGATTAATTGCTCATTTAGTTGTATCCTGTTATCAGGCATGTTTCATAACCTCTTTGGTGGGATTTTGTTTGATATCTTTATTTTACCAAACGGCTGTGAAGCATTTCTATTTATTACCAATTCGAATTGCGACATTATTTATACGTTATCTGACATCAAAACTATAGTCTCAACGTTGAGGCCACAGTGCTTGATATTTCGGAATATTGTTTGACATGGAAAAGGTATTTTTTTCTTCTATGAACATTTCACGCGGTATTTTTCTGGTCACAGCATGAATTCGCTAGGGATTTAAGATGTAAAGAGTTTGATGAAGATATGAATCGACTTTTATAATATATCGCATTGATACAAGTTATTGATAAGTTTTTATTTTATTTACATCTATCCTGTGTTCTCAACCCCCGTAAAAAAGAGAGTTTCTAATCTGGTAACTCAACTATAAATTCTCAGGTAGTTGATATGTCCCTGTAAACAATTAATAATTAGGGTTTCCTGACATTGCCACGTCCTGTTAAGCGGCCAGTAAAAAAGCTAAATGTCTGGAAACCCTTTATTTACATGTTTCTCAGTTTTTCATTTTTAACCCTTGACATCAAGACAACACACTCAACATGGCTTGTGTGGGGAAACATATCCACGGGCTGTACTTCAATAATATCAAAGGTATCGCTTAAATTTTTTAAATCTCTAGCGAGAGTGGCTGGGTCACACGAAACATAGATCATGCGGGGAATATTCATTTCCTTAATAGTATTCAGTAACGAAGAATCACACCCTTTACGGGGTGGGTCAACAATAATAATATCTGCTTCAATCTTTTCTTTTTGCCACTTCTTGATTATCTCTTCAGCTTTACCTACTTCATAATAGGCATTAGTAAAATTGTTTAATTTAGCATTTAACCTAGCATCTTTTATCGCATCACTTACAATTTCTACACCATATATAGCCTTTGCTTGTTTAGCGAGATAAAGACCTCTGGTACCAATTCCACAATAAGCATCGATAATTGTTTCATTTCCTGTTAAATTAGCGTATTTTAAGACTTGGTCATATAACACTTTCGTTTGTACGGGATTGACTTGATAGAAAGATTTTGAGGAAATCGCAAACTTAACATCTCCTATATAGTCGATGATATACTCTTTTCCATACAAGACTTTTTGGTAATCACCTAAAATAGTGTTAGTTTTCTTTGGATTAATGTTTTGAACAATCGATTTGATTTGGGGAAATCTATTTATCAATTCACTGATGATTTTTTCTTCATTTTTTAATTTATCTTCTTTAGTAACTAAAGTCACCATATATTCATTTGATACTTGTGCTTTTCTGATAATAACATGCCTTAAGTTACCAATATGCTCTAGTTCATTATAAATTGGGATTTTATATTTTTGTGCGATTGTTTTCATGAAATTCACGATCTCATCCGCTAAGGCATCTTGTATTTCACACCTGTCCATATCGATGATTTCATGCGTGTTTTCTTTATAAAATCCCGCTATCACCTTATTATTTCTAACGCCGAATGGTACTTGTGTCTTACTACGATACTTCCAACAATCCTCCATACCGATACAGTCGTTTACTATAACATTTAATTTACTGATTTTTAATAATTGCTCTTTGACAAAGTTGGTTTTCATTATTAGTTGATATTGATAATCTAAATGTTGAAGGTTACACCCACCACATTGGTCATAGATTTTACATTTGAGTATAACCCGATGTGGACTAGCTTTAAGGATTTCGATTGTTTCTGCTAAAGCATAAGTTTTCTTAACTTCCGTTATTTTAATTTTCAATTTTTCTAGTGGTAAAGCATTCTTAACGAATATTGAGTAACCATCAATTTTAACTAATCCCATCCCATTATTAATAAGGTCAATTATTTCAACATTTAAGATTTGGTTTCTTGATACAGGTATTTCGTTCATAATATAACCTCTAGCGGCGGCCTAACTTAAATTTTGCTAGACCTCCAGTTGATGTTTCACGATACTTACTATTTAAATCCTTTCCAGTTTCTTTCATTGTTTGAATGGCCATATCAAGGGTAATAATATGTTCTCCATCTGTTAATAACGCATATTGAGCAGCGTCATAAGCACGTCGCGCGGCGATGGGGTTACGTTCAATACAAGGCACCTGAACTAATCCTTCAACTGGGTCACATGTCAACCCTAAATGATGTTCTAATCCTATTTCAGCTGCATACTCAATTTGTTGATTGTCGCCACCCATTAAATAACAACAAGCACCCGCTGCCATTGCACAAGCAGTTCCGATTTCTGCTTGGCAACCAGCTTCGGCCCCCGAGATTGAACCATTTTCTTTTACTACATTACCAATTAAACCAGCTATGGCTAATGCTTTAATGATTTCTTCATCGCTATAGCCGTAATATAATTGGAAACTATATAATAACCCTGGTAAGGCACCACTAGCACCACATGTGGGCGCAGTGACGATACGACTACCAGAAGCATTTTGTTCACTTACAGCTTGACTACACGCAAAGATTAAAGTTGTAAAGTCTTTGGTGCGAAGATAACGCTCATAAAAGGATTTAGCTCTTCGACGGAGTCCTAAAATTCCAGGGATTAATCCTTCTCTTTGTAAACCTTCTTCTACAGCACTTTTCATAACTTGCCAAACTTCTCTTAAATAATTAAAGATTTCTTCCCCTTCACTATATAACACATATTCATAAAGTTGTTTATGATTCTCTTTACACCATGTTAAAATACCATTCATTGTTGAAAGATGATAAACTTTATTCTGACTCTTGCGACTTTCATTTAGTTCTCTAATATCGCCACCGCCTACAGAGAACACCAGATATTCAGCTAATTGAACATTATTTTCATCATACGCAAAAAACTTCATACCATTCGCATGATAATCATAAACAACTTCCGGTTTAAAAATAATACTGGTACGGTCTTCTCCTAAAGTTTGCATAATGATCCAGTCAGTTAAATGACCTTTACCAGTTGCTGCTAGACTACCATATAACTCCACTACAAAATGTTGTACTGGTAAATCCTTAACCTGTTCTAAAAATTTTAGCGCTGCTTTATGTGGTCCCATTGTATGGGAACTTGAAGGTCCAAAACCAATTTTAAACAATTCACGTAAGGTGTCCATTACTCATCAATCTCCTTTAAAATCTGATACATTACATAACCAAATCATGTGATGACTATTTTTTCCCCAGTAATCTTCCCTAATTATATAAGGTTTCCCAAACTTCTTTAACCAGATCTGTTGAGCATTCTTTAATCCACAGTCTAAACAGAAAGCGGTAACTTGCTTTTTATCAAGGATACTAAGCATCTCTTTAATCAATTTGGACGCTATGCCTTTTCCTTGGAATTCTGGTAATACATAAATACTGCCTATTTCACCCATATTATTAAGTTCATTATTAGTTATTTTTCTAATGTCATTATTTGGTGGTCCGTAGGATATTGTACCTACAACGACATCATCTATTTTCGCAATAAGGAAGATAACATCACTATCATCTTGAAATGACCGCATTAATTTATGTATTTTTTCATTAATATCATTGGTAATATCTTCAGTTAAATGTCCTATTCCTTCTTTGATAAATGCCGTTGTGATGGTTTCTTTAAATAAGTATTTTATCTTCTCAATATCGCTACTTTTCGGTTTTTCAATCACAATATTTGCCATCATTATTATACTCCTAAACATGATAAAAAACCTATGGAAATAGGTTTTTTATCTTATTATACCTTTAATTCCGCATATTTAATCATGTTCCTACCAGCCATTTTGGCCTCATACAGCAATTTATCTACAAAATGGACTATATCTTCAATTGATAAAATCTCGTTATAAGTTACGGTGGCAACTCCAAAACTTGCAGTTACAAACTCACTCACAAAGGATTTTTTATGTTCCAATTGTAAGTTTAAAATCTGTTCCCTAATGCTTTCCGCTATTTTAACTGCTATGAATAAATCCGTATCTGGTAAAATTAACGCAAACTCTTCACCACCATAGCGAGCAACTAAATCTAAAGAACCTGTAATACTATTTTGTAGCACTTTACCAACTTGCCATAATACCTCATCGCCATAAACATTCCCGTAGTAATCATTATATTCTTTAAAATGGTCAAGATCTAATAAGATGATAGATAAGGTAGAATTGGTACGTTGTAGGCGCGAATATTCATGTTGTAACGTCGCATCAAACATGCGTCGGTTCGCAATGCCTGTTAAACTATCAGTATTACTTAATTCTGTCAGTAATAATTCCATGGCTTTTCGTTCATTGATATCGGTATACATCGCAAAACTACCTGCGAAATTACCATCATCGATAATTGGTTTCGCTGAAATCAAAAACCAGTGACTTTCATTATTTTTTGTGAGTAACTGACATTCATATACAGAACCTTCCCCACGTTTTCGTAATGCTTCTTGATGATAATAAATATCTAATGCATGTTCGGGGAAAAAAGATTTATAATCTTTTCCAATCATCTCTTGTGTCGTATATCCTAACATCTTTGCCATATTTTCATTCGCAAAGGTAACTCGATAGTTTTGATCAAAGATGATAATACCTTCAATCGCAGTTTCAACGATTTGTTGGAAGCTAAATTCACTTTTTTCAAGGTTCTTTTGGATTTCTTGTACGCGTAAATCACTTCGCTCTTTCACAAGCATTAAGATAATAAATCCTGACATTAAGAAGATAAAGAAACTAGTACCTGTTATGATGCTAATTATTAAGATATTATCTAAATTTAAAGCTAGTTTAGGAAATAGTAAGCAAATAACAGCAACTACACAAAAGACTGAACCAGCCAAAATGTAACTTGCACCTAGAATAGACTTTAATGAAAAGCGCAAATTACTCTTACTAGTTAAATAGATACTAGGTAAAAAGTATAAACCACTTTGAATAAGAAACACTATACCATGACGGTAAGGAGTACCTATAACCAATGTCAAGCTTGCGACTATAAGTATACCAATGATAAGTAGAAACTGCATCTTAGGTTTAATTGATTTA
>JAAZCR010000134.1 GCA_012513195.1 Bacilli bacterium
ATGGAAAAAGAAATTAAATTCATTGGTGGCGCTGTTGATAATCCTGTGCATCCATATGTAGCAATTTTAGGGGGTGCCAAGGTTTCTGATAAAATTGCGGTAATTGAAAATCTTTTAGATAAAGCAGATAAGGTCCTTGTTGGTGGCGGTATGATGTTCACCTTCTTAAAAGCACAAGGATATAATATTGGTAAATCACTTTGCGAAGATGACCGTTTAGAGTTTGCGAAGGGATTAATTGAAAAAGCACAAGGTAAGTTAGTTCTTCCAATCGATACAGTTGTAGCAAAAGAATTCAATAATGATACACCATATCGTGTTGCTAAGATTGATGATATTCAAGATGATGAGATGGGTCTTGACATCGGACCTGAAACTGTAAATCTCTTTGCGAAGGAATTAGTAGGTGCTAAATCTGTTGTTTGGAACGGACCAATGGGTGTCTTTGAAATGCCTAACTTCGCGAAAGGTACCATTGGTGTTTGCGAAGCAATTGCGAATCTTGAAGATGCAGTCACCATTATCGGTGGTGGTGATAGCGCTGCAGCTGCTATCCAATTAGGTTATGCTGACCGCTTCACCCATATTTCTACTGGTGGTGGTGCAAGCCTTGAATACTTAGAAGGTAAAACTCTACCTGGTGTTGCCGCAATTGCGGACAAATAGAATCATGGAACGATAACACTTATAATTTAAATAGAATATAATAAAATAAAGACACTTACTCAATTTCGTAAGTGTCTTTATTTTATTAAATGAAAGTGCTTTAGTTTTGCTTAAGTATTTAAAAAAAGAGTAATTAGTGATAAAATAAATAGGCGGACCCCAAAAATGCTTATTAGGAGTTGTTCCTATGATCTTTAAAGGTACCAAAGTATCTAATGGCTATGCGATTGGTAAAGTAAAAGTCATTCATCAACAAGAAATCTTAGTCAGTTCCAAAAAAGTCGATGATGTTATTGTTGAATTTAATCGGGTTAAGAAAGCAATCGAAAATGTTGTTGCCAAGATTAGAGATGAAAAACGTTTATATTCAAATCGCTTAAATGTCGATGATTTATTAATCTTTGACGCTCATATTACGATGGCCCAAGACCCCGAAGTATTATCCTTAATTAAATTAGAAATCGAAAAGAATCATGAATCAGCAGAATATGCCATAAACAAAGTATTTGATGATGTAATAAAAACATTCCAATCCCTTGATGATGAGTATTTTCGCGAACGAGCTGAAGATGTTGAGGCGGTAAAGCGAAAGATTCTTTGTGAATTATTAAAGATTGAAGAAGTTGATATTGATAATATTGATGAAAAAGTAATAATCGCTTCTTATGACTTAACACCTTCGCAAACTGCCCGATTAAATAAAAATAATACCCTTGGTTTTATTACGGAAACAGGTGGGGTAACTTCACATAGTGCGATTATGGCACGTTCGTTAGATATCCCTGCTGTATTAGGTGTTAAGGGTATTATGGTCCATCTCAAAGATGGAGATTTGCTTATTATCGATTCTGAGGAAGGCTTAGTTATTCTTAATCCGACCGAAGAACAAATCAAAGAATATGAAAATAAGATTCGTTTAAGTCAAGTTTATACCGAAAAACTTAACTTGATTAAGAAGTTACCAACTGCCACTTTAGATGATCGTAAAATATGTTTAGCCGCAAATATTGGCAATCTCATAGATTATGAAAAAGCATTAGAAGTAAATAGTGATGGTGTCGGTCTTTTCCGTACAGAATTTTTGTTTATGGACCGTCCAAGTTTACCAACAGAAGATGAACAGTTCGAAGTATATAAAACCGTTCTTTCTGGTATGAATCCTAAAAGGGTGGTTGTAAGAACGGTTGATATTGGTGGCGATAAAAAACTAGAATATATGCCCCTTCCTAAAGAAATGAATCCCTTCTTAGGGTTAAGAGCGATTAGGTTGAGTCTTACCTATAAAGAAATGTTTAAGACCCAAATCAGGGCATTGTTAAGAGCTTCTGTTTATGGTGAATTAGCCATCATGTTCCCAATGATTTCAACCATTGATGAAATTAAAAACTCACTTAATGTTTTAGATCAAGCAAAACAAGAACTACTAAATGAAGGTTATGAAGTTAGCGATAATATTGAGATTGGTATTATGATTGAAACTCCCGCTAGTGCCATTCTCTGCGAGAAGTTTGTCAAATATGTTAATTTCTTCTCCATTGGCACTAACGACTTAATCCAATATACTCTTGCAGCAGATCGAATGAATGAGCATGTTTCCTATTTATACCAACCGTTTAATCCTGCCATCTTAAGATTAATTAAAATGGTAGTCGACACAGCTCATAAGTATAATCGTTGGGTTGGTGTATGTGGAGAGATGGCCAGTGATAAGTATGCAGCACTGCTTCTTGTTGGTTTAGGTGTTGATGAGTTATCGATGAACTCAACTAATCTTTTATATATAAAGGATATAATTATTAATTCCAATTATAAAGATTTAAAACATTTAGCCCAACGCTCTTTAATGTTAGAGGAAGAAGAAGATGTCATTAATTATTTGAAGGAACATACTGATATTTAATAAAGAAATTGTAAATAATTAAAAGGTATTGACATAAAATAAAATATGATATAGTATTTATTACAACTATATATAGAAAAAACGAAGAAGGAAAGAGTAGGTAATACTTGCTTCACAGAGAACCTCGGTTGGTGAGAAGAGGTAAGTTAAGTATTATCGAACATGGCTCTGGAGTTGGTTATCTGAACTTTAGTAGGATAACCCGTTAATCGCGTTAAGATTTTGAGTGTGTCTAATATTGATTAGACAAATTAGGGTGGTACCGCGGTTAATTCGTCCCTTGCATTTTAGCTAGGGATTTTATTTTGGAACAATAGTAAAGGAGATGAGAACATGACAAAACCAACATTCTATGTTACAACACCAATCTATTATCCTAGTGGTAGATTACATATAGGTCATGCTTATACAACTGTAGCGGGTGATGCCTTGGCTCGTTATAAGAAACTCCGTGGTTACGATGTTTATTATTTAACGGGTACGGATGAACATGGTGAAAAGATTCAAAAGACGGCAGCTAAAGCAGGGTTAACACCATTAGAATATATTGACCCGATTATAAAACAAGCTAAAGAAACTTGGAAGAGATTGGATATTGAATATAATGACTTTATTAGAACCACGGAAGCACGTCATGAACAAGCAGTACAAAAAATCTTTAAACAATTAATGGACCAAGGTGATATCTATAAAGGTGTATATCAAGGTTGGTATTGTACCCCTTGTGAATCATTTTTTACCCCAACCCAATTAGTTGATGGTAAATGTCCAGATTGTGGTCGTGAAGTACAATTGGTTGAAGAAGAAGCATACTTCTTTAAAATGAGCAAATATGCTGATCGTTTATTAAAGTATTATGAAGAAAATGTTGAATTCATCGAACCAGAGTCACGTAAAAATGAAATGATTAACAACTTTATCAAACCAGGATTAGAAGATTTATGCGTATCCCGCTCAAGTTTCGATTGGGGTATAAAAGTACCTGGTGATCCTAAACATGTTATTTATGTATGGATTGATGCTTTAGCCAACTATATAACTGCTTTAGGTTATAGTTCTGATGATGACTCTTTATTTAAGAAATACTGGCCCGCTGATGTACATCTTGTTGGTAAAGAAATTGTGCGTTTCCATACAATTTACTGGCCAATTATATTAATGGCTTTAGGATTACCTTTACCTAAGAAAGTATTCGCTCATGGCTGGATTTTAATGAAAGAAGGCAAAATGTCGAAATCTAAGGGTAATGTGGTTTATCCCGATATCTTGATTGAACGTTATGGTTTAGATACAGTACGTTACTTCTTATTAAGAGAGTTACCCTTTGGCGCAGATGGTCTATTTACCCCTGAAGCTTATGTTGAACGGATTAACTACGACTTAGCAAATGACTTAGGTAATCTTTTAAATCGTACAGTATCCATGTTAAATAAATATTTTGATGGTAAGATAACCGATCAACCAAATAAGATTAGTGCTTTAGATCAAGAACTCCGTACCTTTATTGAACAAAAAATCGCTCTTTATGAAGAAGCGATGGATAAACTCCGTTTCTCTGTGGCTCTTCAAGAAGTGTGGGCGATTATTTCGCGGGCTAATAAATATATTGATGAAACAACACCTTGGGTTTTAGCGAAGGATGAAAATCGTCGCGAAGAACTTTATTCAGTACTCTACCATTTAGCAGAAACGCTAAGAATCGTTGCGATTTTAATTAGTCCTGTACTAACAAGAACACCAATTAAAATCTATGAACAATTAGGAATTCCTTTAGAAAATCTCAAAGAATATGATTCAATTAAAGAATTTGGTTATATTAATAATATAAAGGTAGTAGAAAAACCAGAACCAATTTTTCCAAGACTTGATATTGAAAAAGAAGTAGAATATATCCGTGAACAAATGCTTAATCAAAATAAAAAAGTTGTCATCGAAAAACCACAAGTTGACGAGATTACAATCGATGACTTCAATAAAGTAGATTTACGGGTTGGGGAAGTTGTTTCCTGTAAATATCACCCTAAAGCTGACCGCTTGTTAATCCTTCAAGTTGATTTAGGTTTTGAAACACGTCAAATTGTATCAGGCATTGCGGAGTATTATAAACCTGAAGATTTACTCCATAAGAAGGTTATCGTAGTTACAAATCTAAAACCTGTAACGCTTAGAGGAGAAAAATCAGAAGGTATGATTTTAGCTGCAAGTTTTGATAAAAACTTGAGCATTGCGACTGTGCTAGCGGATTTACCAAATGGTAGCAAAGTAAAATAAAGATAAATTATAATTAAAATTTCTTGACAATAGAGGGAAAATTTTATATTATAACAGGTGGCACATTTCTTTTCCACTATTAGCCCCGAATAATGGAAAGAGAAATATGTATAGATAAATTTTAATACTTCTTATATGTGAATATCTTTAAGTAGGAGGAAACGAAATGATGCGCTCTACATTTATGGCAACTGCACAAGACATAGAACGCAAATGGTATGTAGTAGATGCTGCTGGTAAGACATTAGGCCGTTTGGCAACTGAAGTCGCTTCATTATTACGTGGTAAACATAAACCTATTTTTACACCACATGTAGACTGTGGCGATTACGTAATCGTGATTAATGCGGAAAAAGTCGAGTTAACTGGAGATAAATGGAATAAGAAATTATATATTCATCACTCTGGCTATCCAGGAGGATTAAAAGTAAGAACTGCTAAAGTGATGCGTGCCCAATATCCTGAAAAAATGGTAGAAATGGCAATTAAAGGCATGTTACCAAAAGGTAAACTTGGAAGAGCAATTGGCAAGAAATTATTTGTGTATCGTGGCGCTATGCATCCACATCAAGCACAAAAACCAGAAGTCTATGAACTTCAAGGTTAATAAAGGAGGAAACATTAGTTTATGAACGCTGTACAATACTATGGAACTGGTAGACGTAAGACCTCTGTTGCACGTGTTCGCTTAATTCCTGGTACAGGTAAAATCACAATTAACAACCGTGATTTTGAAGAATATATCCCTAACCCAGCGACACGTTTAGATATATTACAACCATTAACATTAACATAAAACACTAACAACTATGATGTAATCGTTAATGTTGATGGTGGTGGAATCAGTGGACAAGCTGGCGCTATTCGCTTAGGTATTACAAGAGCTCTTCTCGAAGTTAACCCAGAATATCGTAGCATTCTTAAGAAAGCTGGTTTAATTACTCGCGATCCGCGTGTTAAAGAACGTAAGAAATACGGTCTCAAAAAAGCACGTCGGGCACCACAATTCTCCAAACGTTAATGTCATCCAAAAGCAATATTTTTTCGCAAGAAAAGATATTGCTTTTTTATTTGGTGCATTAAATATAAAATTTATAATCATAATATATTAAGGAAAGTAATAAAAATTTTCCGTTATAAAATTATTGACAAAACAAATAAGATTTGATAATATAAGTAAGCGTGATTTTGAGATACATTAGATCTTTGAAATAACAAGCACTATGAATGGAGGTTTAGCTCAGCTGGGAGAGCACCTGCCTTACAAGCAGGGGGTCGGCGGTTCGAGCCCGTCAACCTCCACCATTTAACGTTTTACAAGCAAGTAAAAACTATTGAAAATTTGCAAACTTGTGCTATTATAATATTGTGCAAAATGGCCCGCTAGCTTAGCTGGTAGAGCACCTGACTCTTAATCAGGGGGTCACAGGTTCGAATCCTGTGCGGGTCACCATTTACAAGCCGCGGGTGTGGCGGAATTGGCAGACGCGCTAGACTTAGGA
>JAAZCR010000135.1 GCA_012513195.1 Bacilli bacterium
ACTCTTATTTTGTCATGCTCAGAAATGGGCATTTTTTTGTTTTCCACAGGTTGAGATGAATTAATAATAAAAAACAACTCTATAGAAACACTAAAACTATCAAAAATGGATATAAAAAAAGGAGCTGTAATGAACTCCTTAGTTTTCAGAAGTTATTTTTTACAGCCCCTTTTATTATTTTATTTAAAAAGATAAGTATGGAAGTAGATTAATATATTAAAAAACAGCGACTTAACGCTGTTTTGGGGGGAGATAAATGTTTAAAAAAGAGTTTAAGGGATAAGTATGAGTTTGTTTGAGGGATTTTATTTTATGAGGGGTTATAGGGGGGTAAATATGAGTTTGTTTGAGGGATTTGATTATGAGATTTTGAAAGGGATAATATATGAGAAACGACTTTTCAAAAAGGGTGTTATGTCTAACACCATGAGACATTATAATATGTTAGACATTTTTCGTCAACAATTATATTTATGAAAACGTTTTTTGTAATCATGATAGTGTTTTCATTTTATAAATGAAGAAAGATTTGCTATTATAGGGAGAAGAAAGTAAAAATTCAGGCAAAAAACAAACAAAAGTTTGATATTTTGTGTTATAATATCTTAGTGTTATAAGTTATGAAAGATGGTGATCATAATGGAGCAACAATATATCTATGTTAAAGGGGCACGAGAAAACAACTTAAAAAATATCGACGTAAAAATACCGCGTGGTAAACTTGTAGTCATGACGGGGCTATCAGGTAGTGGGAAATCAAGTTTAGCATTTGATACGATTTATGCGGAAGGGCAACGACGTTATGTTGAAAGTTTATCAGCCTATGCCCGTCAGTTTTTAGGAAATATCGATAAGCCAGATGTTGATAGTATTGAAGGTTTGTCTCCAGCTATTTCGATAGACCAAAAGACCACTAGTCGAAATCCTCGTTCAACTGTTGGTACAGTTACCGAAATTCATGACTACTTACGGTTAATGTTTGCTCGTATTGGCCATCCCATTTGTCCCGAACATAATGTTGAGATAACAGCTCAATCAGTTGACCAAATTGCCGATCGCTTAATGTCATTACCTGAACGAACAAGAATTCAAATACTTGCGCCATTTGCTCGTGGGAAAAAGGGTACTTTCAAAAATGAATTCGAACAATTAAAGAAGGAAGGCTATGTGCGCATTCGTGTCGATGGACAGTTACGTGATCTAGATGAAAAGATAGAGTTAGAGAAAAATATCAAACATAATATAGAAGTCATTGTTGACCGCTTAGTGATTAAAGAGGGAATTATGTCTCGGTTAGTAGACTCCCTTGAAACAGCTCTTAAGTTAGGGGAAGGGAAAGTCCTAGCCGATGTTGATGGGAAAGAAGAACTAATCTTTAGCGAGAAGTTTGCTTGTCCCTATTGTGACTTTACCATTGGGGAACTAGAGCCACGCTTATTCTCCTTTAACTCACCCTTTGGTGCTTGCCCAGAGTGTAGCGGTTTAGGGTTTAAACGTGAGTTAAGTGTTGATTTAATCATTAAAGACCCAAACCTCTCTATTGCGGAAGGAGCCATCAAAGGGATTGAAAGCTCCGATTCCTATATGTATCAACAACTTGCTACTGTATGCAAATATTATCATATTGATATCCATAAACCGATTAAGGATTTAACCAAAGAAGAATTTGATATCATCATGTACGGCTCCAAAGATATCATCGATTTCTCATTTGAAGGTAAAACAGTACGTCATGAAAAGACGGGTTACTTTGAAGGTGTTTATAATAATTACAAAAGACGGTATATGCAAACCACATCCTCTTATATGCGAGAATGGTTTGAGTCGATGATGGCTGAAGAAGTATGCCATGCCTGTCAAGGGAAAAGATTGTCTAAACAGGCTTTATCAGTATTTATTGGTGGTAAGAACATTCATGATGTTTCGCAACTATCTATTGAAGAAGCTTATCAGTTTATCAATAATTTAAAACTGACGCCAAAAGAAGAAAAAATCTCCAATATGATTCGGAAAGAAATCAAAGAACGGTTAGGTTTCTTAATAAATGTTGGATTAGGATATCTCACTTTAAGCCGCAGTGCTGGTACTTTATCTGGTGGGGAAGCACAGCGCATACGCTTGGCTACCCAAATAGGCTCACGGTTAACTGGTGTTCTATATGTTCTAGATGAACCATCGATTGGTTTACATCAACGGGATAATCATCGTCTCATTGAAACCTTAAAATCTATGCGGGATTTAGGTAATACTCTAATTGTTGTCGAACACGATGAAGATACGATGTTAGAAAGTGACTACATTATCGACATCGGTCCTGGTGCAGGTGTGCATGGTGGTGAAGTTGTCGCCTGTGGTACACCTGCAGAGGTCATGAAAAATGATAAGTCGATTACAGGTAGATATCTTTCAGGTAAGGATTTTATTCCGCTCCCGCACAAACGCAGAAACGGCAATGGTAATTATTTAGAAATTATCGGCGCCAAAGAAAACAACTTAAAGAATATCAATGTCAAGATTCCTTTAGGTAAGTTTGTGGTAGTAACAGGTGTATCAGGTAGTGGGAAATCTACTTTAGTTAATGAGATATTATATAAAGCCGTAGCACAACACGTCTATCATACTAAAGAAAAACCAGGCAAATTTGACCGTATCATGGGCATTGAAAAGATCGATAAGATTATTAATGTGGACCAATCACCCATTGGACGAACCCCTCGTTCTAATCCAGCGACATATACAGGAGTCTTTGATCAAATTCGCGATTTATTTGCGGAAACGCAAGAAGCGAAAATCCGAGGTTATAATAAAGGACGTTTCTCCTTTAATGTTAAAGGAGGACGCTGCGAAGCATGTAATGGTGATGGGGTTATTAAGATTGAGATGCACTTTCTCCCCGATGTGTATGTACCTTGTGAAGTGTGCCACGGGAAACGGTACAATCGTGAAACTTTAGAAGTCAAATACAAAAACAAAAACATCGCTGATGTCTTAGATATGACGGTGGAAAACGCCTTAACTTTCTTTGAAAACATTCCTTCCATATACCGCAAAATTAAAACCATTTATGATGTTGGATTAGGTTATATTAAATTAGGACAACCAGCACCAACCCTTTCTGGTGGAGAAGCACAACGGGTGAAACTCGCCAGTGAACTTCATAAACGGATAACTGATAACACCTTATATATCTTAGATGAACCGACTACGGGTCTACACACCGATGATGTAAAACGATTAATCAATGTCTTACAAAATATTGTTGATCAGGATGGCACTGTCGTGGTTATTGAACATAATCTCGATGTGATTAAATGTGCTGATTATATCATCGATTTAGGACCAGAAGGTGGGGACCGCGGTGGTGAAGTAATTGCGACTGGCACACCAGAAGAAGTCGCTTTAAATGAAAAATCTTACACTGGTCAATATTTACGTAAAATTCTTGAAAGAGATCGTTTGCGTAATAATAAATTGTAAATCGTAATACAATAAGGATAGTTTATACTATCCTTTTTCTATTGGTGATAATATGCAATATCTTATATTGATGCTATCTTTTATTATGTCTATGATAATCAATACTTTAATTCTAGATGCTTTAATGGATATTTTTAAACTGATGATGGATGTTGTATACCTCTTAAATCGAATAACTTTAACTTTCTTTCTTTATTATTTAATAAAGTATTTTTATGACAAATATAGGAATAAAAAGATAGATAAAGAATATTTAGTCAAGAATCTAGCGATTATCTACTTTGTATGGTTAATTGGGTTATTATTTGGACGTACTACTTCTTTACCTCAATATAATCTTATGAGTCATTTTAACTTTTCATCTTATTTACCATATTGGTTTCACCATTTAGACAATTACCTTGTTTTACTATACATAATTGGTAATATTGTGGTCTTTATTCCGTTTGGGTTATTACTTCGTTATTATTTTCGCTTTCTTACTAGTTTTCTAATTTGTATTGGTTTTATTCTATTCTTTGAGACAATGCAGGGTGTCACTAATCTCGGTTACTTTGATATCGATGATATTATTCTAAATAGTATAGGAGGTCTATTAGGTATAATTATCATGACAATTAAAGCAACCTATTTTAAGCGTAAGTATGTACTTATGGGAAAATAGGTTGCTTTTTTACTTTTCTTACATTAGTTATAAAATAATATAAATGTTAACATCATAATAACTATGATATATTTCTTACAGATTTTTCCTAATAAGAGCGGTTAATTTATTTTTATTTTTGTCATTTTGTGTTAAAATGAGAAATAGCGAAGGTGATAGTATGAATAATAAGAATCAAGTTCATAGTTATCATGATTTAGAAGAAGAATATAATAATATATTTGAAGAATTTTCCAAGAGCGATGAATCTAAAACATTCTCCAAAAAAGAGGTTATGAAGATTGTTGAAGCTTTTCTTTTTAAAGAAATAATGGAACAAGCAACATATAAAGAAAGAAAGAACCGAGTTAAAAACTTCTTTGTGTCAGCGAGAAGTGTAGGAGAAAGACTGTTTAGTGTGCAAACATTGATTCGCTTTGGTTTATCCTATTTATTTAATACAGGTTTTCTCTTATTAATTAATGAATTCATTTATCCTAATCTTTTTACTTATAAATCAACGGTTTTCATTCTTGCCCTGGGATTTACCTTGATTGAGCGTCTATTAAAACCATTACTATTTCTTGCAGATGTAATTTCCTTTACCTTTTTACGGTTTGGTTTAGTTACCATCACGCTCTTTACCCTCGCAGGGTATGGAATTACCTATTTACTAGATGAACGGATTCCTTTTGAACATCTTTTAATTATCTCAATGGTAATTTCTCTACTTATGAGAGGGGTAGAGTTAATTAGAAAAGAAGATACAGGGCTTAAGACTAGCATTATAGATGGTGAGGTCGACGAGAATGATCAATAAAATAAAAGTTAAAGATTTAGTAGAAGAATTGAAGTTAGAGGTTGTCTGTGGTAAGAAAGGACTAAATCGTCGTATAACCTCTAAGATGTTTTCTCGCCCTGGTGTTGAATTAGCTGGCTTATTCGATTTCTATGAAGAAGACCGTATTCAAGTTATAGGTACAAAAGAATATACCTTTTTTCACTGGTTAAATGAAAATGACCAATTAGAACGAATTAGTAAATTATTTAGAGAAAAGACACCTTGTTTTATCTTTTCTAATAGTTTTGAAGTTCCCCAAGTTTTTATTGATAACTCGGAGAAAACTAAGATTCCCATTCTTAGAAGTCCGAAACGGACAACGCAACTAATCAATGATGTAACAACATATCTTGCCGAGGAATTAGCTGAAACCATTAATATGCATGGGGTATTAGTTGATGTACATGGTGTAGGTGTATTAATTCGCGGTGAAAGTGGGATTGGCAAAAGTGAAGCTGCACTTGAACTATTAAAACGCGGTCATAAATTAATTGCGGATGACAATGTTATTATCTATGAAAAAGAAGTAGGGACTTTAATAGGAAAACCTCCGAAATTACTTGAAACATATATGGAAATTAGAGGTATTGGTATCGTCAATGTGATGCGATTGTTTGGTGCCAGTGTATATCGACATAAAAAACGCATCACTTTAGTTGTAGATTTGGAACTTGCGGAAGATAATAGAGAATACGATCGTTTAGGTGTAGAAGAGCAAACCATAAAAATTCTTAATACAAATGTTCCTTATATAAAGATACCAATTCGTCCTGGTCGTAACATGGCTAGTTCGATTGAAGTGGCAGCGCTTAATCGCCGCTTACGTTATATGGGCTTTAATGCTGCCCAAGAATTTATTGATAATCTCAACAAATACATTCAAACACAACAAGATGAAGATGATGAAGAATAAGAATGGTGGTAAGTGAAAATGGTATTCAATGAAGGCAATAAGTTTTTGGAAATTGAGAAATTCCGGCTTTTTGGTTTAGAAATTGGACCAATTGTCATCGCTTGGTATGCGGTTTTAATTCTTACAGGCGCAATGGTTGCCATGGTGCTTGCGATTCGTGAAGGCAAGAAAATTGGTGTTAATAAGGACTTTGTGATTGATACGGTACTTTATGGTATTCCGATTTCAGCCATTGGCGCGCGTTTATATTATGTAATATTTGCGTGGGATTATTATAAGGATAATCCCATCGATGCGTTAAAAATCTATGAAGGTGGACTAGCTATTCACGGTGCGGTGCTTTTTGCGGTTATTTGGGGCTATTATTTTTCAAAACGCCGCAAAGTTGAGTTCTTACGAGCTATCGATTTAGCAGCGCCGGGATTTTTAATCGCACAGGGAATTGGTCGCTGGGGTAACTTCATGAATCAAGAAGCACATGGGGGAAAAGTTCCTGGCGCAACGCTCGTCGAACAAGTCGAATATCTTACTAAAGTTGGTATTCCTAAGTTTGTAATCGATAGAATGTATATTAATGGGGCTTACATGCATCCAACCTTCTTTTATGAATTCTTGTGGAATCTCTGCGGTTTTACGTTGATGTTAATTTTACGACGTACCAAATATCTTTATGTTGGTGATTTAGGTTTAGTATATATGATGTGGTACTCTTTTGGTCGCGGTATCATCGAAGAAATGCGTACCGATAGTCTATATCTAGGTCATACGGGTATTAGAGTGGCCCAATTAATTAGTGGATTAATGTTTGTCAGTGGTGCTGTTATTCTCATCTTAAGACATTATTACAAGTGGAACCCTAAGTACTACTATAAACTACTTGAAGAAAATCGAGGTGAAGTTAATGAATAATCAAATAT
The DNA here is from genome assembly GCA_012513195.1 of Bacilli bacterium. Taxonomy (GTDB): domain Bacteria; phylum Bacillota_I; class Bacilli_A; order Haloplasmatales; family Haloplasmataceae; genus JAAZCR01. The sequence continues at coordinate 6,792 of JAAZCR010000135.1, forward strand.
ATGATTTGATAATTATTGGTGCAGGTCCCGCAGGTATGACCAGTGCTATTTATGCCGCGCGGGCAGGGCTAAATGTATTAATGCTTGACCGTGGTGCACCGGGGGGACAAATGCTTAATACTTATGAAATCGAAAACTATACTGGTTTTGAAAAAATCACTGGTCAAGAACTTTCGGAACGGATGTTTAATCATACGCAAACTTTAGGCGTTAAATATCGTTACGGTGATGTCCAAAGTATTAAAGATGAAGACAAAATCAAAGTAGTTCAAACAGATGAAGCTGTTTATAAAGGGCTTGCCGTTATCATTGCGACAGGTACGGTTAATCGCCGTTTGGGAGTTCCTGGTGAAGATGAACTTGCTGGTCGAGGTGTTTCTTGGTGTGCTGTATGTGATGGTGCTTTTTTCCGCGACCGTGATGTCGTGGTTATCGGTGGAGGTAATTCAGCTTTAGAAGAATCTTTATATCTTGCGAATTTCTGTCGGAAAGTAACCATTATTCACCGTCGACAAAGTTTTCGGGCTGATTTAATCGTACAAGAACGCGTTAAGAAGAATCCGAAAATTGGCTTTGAATTAAATGCGGTGGTAACAAGATTTAATAAGGTTAATAATCGCTTAGGTAGCGTTACAGTTAAAAATGTTCTTACAGACGAAGAAAAAGAGTTACCATGCGATGGCGCCTTTATTTATGTTGGTCAAGATCCTGTCACCGATATGTTCAAAGATCTCATTCAGTTAAATGAACAAGGATATATTATTGTAAATGATAAACAAGAAACGAACGTTAAAGGTATCTTTGCGGCAGGAGACGTCTGTGCCAAAGAACTTCGCCAAATCTTAACTGCCACTAGTGATGGGGCAATCGCAGCGCAAAATGCGATAAAATATATTGAAACTATAAAAGAACAATAGGAACTTAACGAAGGAGTTAAGTTCCTTTTATTAATATTGTATTACAAATAATAAAAGTATAATTATTATGGTATAATGGTATTGAATCGGGATAAAGTGGTGATGTAATGACGAAACTAGTAAAGAACTTATTATTAGTTACAGGCATGAGTGGAGCTGGTAAATCGGTAGCGCTAAGTTGTTTAGAAGACTTAGGCTATTATTGTATCGATAATATGCCAGTGGTCCTATTGAAACATATAACTTCATTAACGAGTGAAAATAATTCCAACTACAATAATATTGAAAATTTTGCGGTAGTGGTTGATAGTCGTAGTCAAGACTTTGGGAGCTTGTTAGATGTTATTGCGGAACTGAAGGAATCTAAACAACTTGATTTAAAGATTTTGTTTTTAGATGCGAATGATGATGTTTTGGTGAAACGCTATAAAGAAACCAGACGTGTGCATCCTTTAACTAAACAAGGCTCTATTCTTGAAGCGATCCATTTAGAACGAGAAGTATTAGCGAAATTAAGAGAAAATTCTGACTTTATTATTGATACTTCGTATATAAGTGCGAATAAACTTAAGACAGAGATCTTATCACGCTTTACTACGCAACTAAATATCTTTGATATTAACATCATGAGTTTTGGTTTTAAACATGGTGCACCCATTGATTGTGATTTCGTGTTTGACGTGCGCTTCTTACCTAACCCTTTTTATGAACCAGAGTTACGTGATAAAACAGGTTTAGATAGAATCGTTTATGATTATGTCATTGACCGTGATGATACTATCCAGTTTTTAAATAAATTAGTAGAATTACTGGATATTGTTATTCCTCGTTTTTGGGATATTGCGAAGAAGCAAATTCTCATCGGTATTGGCTGCAGTGGAGGACAACATCGTTCGGTTGCGGTGGCGGAAGCTTTGTATAAACAACTTAAGGATAAGTATCGTTGTTACGTATGGCATCGAGATATTGAGAAGAAAGGTAATGATTAAGTTATGGAAGGGAACCCTAAAATAGTATTTATCGGTGGTGGTACAGGACTTTCAAGTGTCTTAAAAGGAATCAAGAAGTACCCCATCGATATTACAGCGATAATCAGCGTTGGTGATGATGGCGGTAGTAGTGGGGATATTCGTAACTCCATTCATGTTGTACCACCAGGGGACATTCGCAAAGTAATGGTGGCGATGAGTGAAACAGAACCCCTTTTAAGTACATTATTAGATTATCGTTTTCCTAGTGAGACAATTTTTGGCAATCATACAGTTGGCAATATTTTACTTACTGCCCTTTTTCAAATTACGGGTGATTATGTCAAAGCAATCGCACAGTTATGCAAGGTATTGAATGTCAAGGGAACCATTCTTCCTGTGGCTGAAAAACCCTTGACATTATGTGCACTTATGAGTGATGGTTCGGTTGTCTGTGGTGAAAGTAATATCACAGCCGCTAACAAATGTATAAAACAACTTTTCTTAAAGGAAAATGATATTCAAGCAACGCCTGAAGTAATTAAAGCAATAAATGCGGCAGATATGATAGTGATTGGACCGGGTAGTTTATACACTAGTGTGATACCTAACTTAATTGTACCTGGTGTTAAAGAAGCGATTAATCAATCGAAAGCGAAAAAAGTATACATCTGTAATGCGATGACTGAACCAGGAGAAACAGATCATTTTACTGTTAGTGACCATGTCAAAGCAGTAGAACAATATCTCGGTGAACATAGCATCGATATTATTCTAGCTAACATCGACCATGATCTAGACCCTGAAGTATTAGGGCGTTATCGGAGTCAAAATGCGGAAATCGTTCAAATTGATTATGATGAAATCTTGAAATTAAATAAAGAGTTAATTGCCGATAAATTTGTTTACATTAATGAACATAAACATATTAGACATACGAGTCATAAAATCGCCGCTTATATCCTTATGAAATTAATTGAAACACTTGATTAGCGAGGTGATACAAGTGTCATTTGCCTCAAGAACAAAAAGCGAACTTGTATCGCTTAATGTTTCCGATTGTTGTGCCAAAGCGGAATTATCTGCGTTAACAAGAATAAATGGTGTACTAAGCATTTCTTCTAACGGTATGCGCATTGAATTTGAAACACAAAATGCGGCGATTGCGCGCCGTTATGTAAAATTAATTAGACAACTATATAATGTACAAATCGATTTATTAACCCGTAAACAAATGCGGTTAAACAAGGCCAATATTTATATTATTAGAATTTCCAGTTATGCAGAAATGATTATTAATGATTTGCATCTCGTTGATAGTTATGGTCTTGTTAAGGGTATTCATCTCGAACTTATTGAAAATAAATGTTGTCAAAGAGCATATTTACGAGGAGCTTTCCTAGCAAGTGGTTCGGTAAACGACCCTGAACGTTCAAGTTATCATTTAGAAATATCAGTAATCGATCACGAATTAGCAGAAGACCTTAAAAATCTATGTAATAACTTTGATTTAAATGCACGTATGATTAAAAGAAAAAAAGGATACATTATTTATATTAAAGAATCTGAAAAGATATCTGATTTTTTAAGAGTTATTAATGCCACTAATGCGATTTTAGAATTTGAAGATGTTCGTATCTTAAGGGATATGTATAATTCAGCTAACCGCATTCGTAACTGCGAGATTGCGAACTTAAATAAAACTTGGGATGCTGCTAGAGAACAAATCGATAATATCAATTTAATTATCAATCGATTTGGTTTAGACATTCTCGATAATAAGTTACAAGAAGTAGCCTTATTAAGATTAAATAATCCTGAAGCAAGTTTCAGTGAATTAGCTGAAATTTATTATGAAACCTATCGGAAACCGATTAGTAAATCAGGTTTAAACCATCGGTTTCGCAAGATAAATGAATTTGCCGAACGGATTAAGACTTCAGATGAAAAAAATTTAAAAGATGTATGATTCGTCATACATCTTTTTATGTTATAATTACAAACAAAGGAGGATAAATATGGAAAAGAAAATTATTTATACTGATAAGGCACCTAAGGCAATTGGACCTTACTCACAAGCTGTTTTAATGGGGGATTTATTATTCGTATCGGGACAAGTACCTTTAGATCCAGAAACAATGACCATTGTATCAGACGATGTTAAGTTACAAACTCATCAAGTACTAAAAAACTTACAAGCTATTTTAAATGAAGCGGGTATGAGTTTGGAAAATGTCGTTAAAACGACAGTTTACATTAAAGACATGAATGATTTTGCGGCTATCAATGAAGTTTATGCTGAATACTTCACTACTAATAAACCAGCACGGGCCTGTGTAGAAGTTGCGCGTTTACCCAAAGATGTGAAAGTTGAAATTGAGTTAATTGCGCATAAATAGGTGAAATAATGAACCCACGTTTAAAGAAACTGAGCGAAACTTGGTTGATTGATGCGACAATTACCGATATTCAAGCAAAATTAGAACAGGGCGAAATCACTTCTTATGAACTCGTCCTGATGTATCTATATCGAA
>JAAZCR010000136.1 GCA_012513195.1 Bacilli bacterium
ATTTTACCATCATCACCAATTTCTAATAATGGTTTAATCTTTAACATGTTCGCAATAACACTAGCGACATTAGATAAACGACCATTTTTAACAAGATATTTTAAATCATCTACCATGAAGAAGATGCGGTCGTTATCACGCAAATACTCTAAATAAGCTAAGATTTCTTCAACTGATTTACCTTCTTTGGCAAGGCGATAGGCTTCCGTTGCCATGAAACCATGGACGAAGGTTGCAGTTTTCGTATTGAATGGATGGATGTTTACACCTTCTACTAAGTCTTTTGTCATGCATACTGCTTGATAAGTTCCACTAAGTTGATCAGAAATGGAGATATAAATGATATCAGTATAGCCTTGTGATTTCATTTCTTCAAAGATTTCTAATAGATGACCTGTAGATGGTTGACTAGTTTTTGGTACATCTTGTAAGTTGTCTAATTGGTCATAGAATTCACGCGGATGAATTGTTAGTCCATCTAAATATTCTTTACCATCCATTGTGATGGTCGTACGGGCAATCCGTATTTCTTCATACCCAGGCCAGTAATCTAATCCGCTTGTACTACATGCGACAATTCCAATCTTTGCCATAAATTCCTCCATCAATATTTTGATAATCAAATAGTTTGAACTTAAAAGTATTATATCTATTATAAGCATCTCTGTCAATAACTTTGTTTAAAATCCCATAAAAGAAAAGACTCCTTTAGAGGAGTCCTTCGATTAGTATTGCCCGGGCAGGGGCAGCTTCGGTATGGAGAATCTTTAGAGGTAAAACGATTAAAGTGTAGATTCCTTCTGGGATATCTTTTAGTCTCAAACCTTCAACAATCATGATGTTGTTACTTAGTAAATTAATGTGGGTTTCATGTGCTGGTTGGTTTCGTTCAATCCCTAAACCATCAGTGCCAATACCTTTGATACCAAGTTTTTGAAGATAGGAACTTGCAGTTTTATCGAGATATATGAAGTTGGATTCAAAATGTTCAGTAAAGGAGTTCTTAGTCTTTAGAAGTATAAAATCACCTTGCTCAATTTCTTTCTTTTGTAGGTCAGCTACTGTGATTCTATCATTAACATCAGTAAAATCTAATACTTTACATTTAGTAATAAAGTCTTCAACCTTATAGGAATCCATAGGCTTACCATCTTTAACCATATGTAGTGGAGCATCAATATGTGTTCCTGTATGCATATCCATAAGAATTGAAGATTCATAATGATTACTTGTCTCATAAGTATCTCTAATAATGATTTGCGGTCTTTTTTCGTTATTGTTATTATAGACAGCCATATCTTCTTTGATCGTCATCGAAATGTCATATATTTTCATCTTAATCCTCCAAGTTAATCCATTCTCGTCCATCACGAGCTAATAATGCATTTGCTTCTTCTGGTCCATAGGAGCCATCCTCGTAATGAGGCAAGTTGACGTTATCATCTTGCCAAGTTTCGATAATGGCATCGATGAACTTCCAAGAATATAATACCTCATCCCAACGGGCAAATAAAGTTGAATCGCCATTAAAAGCATCTAATAATAAGCGTTCATATGCTTCAGGAGTATTGATACCAACATAACAGTTTTGACAAAAGTCCATTTGGACGGGGATGATGGTATTTTTAGTTCCTGGTTTTTTAGCGTTAAAGACAAGATAGATACCTTCTTGTGGTTGTACTTTGATGATTAACATATTAGGGATAGAAGTTAGATTATCATAAAGCATTTTTTCAGGATGCTTAAATTGGATTATGATTTCAATCGCTTTGCGAGGTAGTTTTTTGCCTGTGCGAACATAAAATGGTACATTTTTCCAGCGTGGTGTATCTACTTCTAGTTTAAGTGCTACAAATGTTTCAGTATTTGATGTAGGGCTAACATTAGGTTCATGACGATAGGATTTGTACTGCCCCCTAACCACGCTTTTCTTAATATCTTCTTTATTTGTTGGTTTTAGTTTTTGGAGCACTTTAACCTTTTCGTCTCGTACACTATTAGGAGATAAATCTTTCGGTCGCTCCATGGCAATTAAACTTAATAATTGGAGTAGGTGGCTTTGAACCATATCCCTGATAGCACCCGCATTTTCATAGTAGTTACCACGACTACCAACTCCGATAGTTTCGCTAGCGGTAATTTGGATTTGTTCAATGTAATCTTTATTCCAAACTGGTTCAAATAAACTATTCGCAAAGCGAATGACCATGATATTCTGTAACATTTCTTTACCTAAGTAATGATCAATCCGATAGGTGTTTTCTTCACCAAACACTTCAATAATTTTTTGATTGAGATAAATTGCGCTCTGTAAGTTTCGACCAAAGGGTTTTTCAATCATTACCCGGGTAAACTTACCTTCATGTTTATTCAGGTTAGTTTTGGCGAGATTATCTACAATCACTTCAAAGAATTCAGGGGCGACAGCTAAATAATAAATGCGATTACCATTTGTATGATGCTTAATATCAACTTCATTAAGAAAACTTTTTAATGACTCATATTCCGAGATATCAGTAAAATCCATTTGCTTATAATAAATGAGATTTCTTAATTCGCTCCAAGTATCTTCATCAAAAGGATATCTACCATAGGTTATAATCGATGTTTTAATCTGCTCAAGATATTCTTCGCGTGAGAGGTTACGTCTACCGATGGAAACTACCGCGAAACTTCTAGGTAGATTATTCTCTTTTAAGAGGTTATATAATGCTGGCA
>JAAZCR010000137.1 GCA_012513195.1 Bacilli bacterium
CATCATGAAGCTTATAAATACATCTCAGCTTTATTTGAAGGTAACCGTAATCTTTATTGGCGTTTAACCCCAAGAGAAAATTTACGTTATTTTGCGGGATTAAGGGGATTAGGTGGTAAAAAACTAGAAAATCAAATCGATGAACTTCTCGAACTTTTTAACCTTCAAAACAAAAGAAATGTGATGGTTAATAATCTATCGCGAGGTATGCAACAGAAAGTTGCTATCGCTATGACATTAATCTGTAATACGGAAATCGTTTTATTAGATGAACCAACATTAGGGCTAGATGTACAGACAACTATTGAAATAAAAAATATCCTTAGAAGCATCGCTAAGGATATGCATAAAACAATTCTATTAAGTTCCCATGATATGCATCTTGTTCAAGATGTCTGTGAAGAAGTAATCGTACTAAATAAAGGAAAAATAGTTGTCCAAGATAAAGTAAGTAATCTTTTAGATATGTTCAGTCGGATGACTTATGAAATAGTACTTACTGAAAAAATATCAGATGAGTTAAAAATGGAATTAAAATCATATAATAATAGATTCGATATTATAAATGATTCCATAATTGAACTTGATTTATCAAGTTATGATGACATATTCCCTTTAATAGACTACTTTAAAGAAAAGGATATTACTATTAAAGAATTTAAACAAAAAGAAGTAAACTTTGAACGTATATACTTAGAATACACCAAGGAGGTGAACTAATGAAACAGTTATACTATATCTTTAAAGTTTCATTAGATAAATCCTTCAAAGAAACAATCAGATATCGTTTTAACTTCATCGCCGAAATCGTCACTTTATATATTGTCTTCATGGCCATGTTTCTAGGTCTCAAATCCTTTGGTGTATACATGCAAGTACCAAGTGTTGTATTAGATCAAACATTAGAAGGTTTTGTGGCGGGTTACTTTGTATGGACCATCATCCTTTTCTCCTATTCTGATATCGCTTATGGTATCACACGAGATGCGATGCTTGGTACTCTTGAACAACTAAGCATGGCACCAATCAGGTTATACAAATTTTTAATTATCAGAGCTATTTGTAACTTATTAATTAATTTAATCGCATCTTGTCTGATATTAATAATAATTATGTTCAGTACTGATTATTTCTTAAGCATAAATATAATTATTCTCATCATTGGTATCTTAGGTGGAATCTTTAGCGTCTTTTGTATTGGATTAATCTTAGGTGGACTAGCTCTAATCTATAAAAAAATTCAATCTTTTCTTAACATTATCCAATTCGTTGTATTAGGATTAGTAATTCCTGGATCTAGTACAAGTACCTTATCATACTTAATTCCCTTTAGACCATCAATATTAATCATTTATAAAGCGATGCTTAATAATTATTCTCTAAAAGATCTATCATTACAAGAAATACTTTATATGTTACTTAATACCATAATATATCTAATAATTGGAATAATTATCTTTAATAGATGTGAAAAAGTGGCGAAGAAGAAGGGATTATTAGGTCAATACTAATATGTCAAAGAATAAATTTTAACTGATTTAGTTCTCAATTCCATATTAGTCATTAATGTATTATTAACTATAAACAAATCTATAAAAGACTAAGATTCTCGCAATCTTAGTCTTTTTTACTACCCTAATGTAATAAAACAAGGAAATACTAAACTCTGTCCTAATATATCGATTACCTTTAGTTTACCTATGTATACTTATTTATACATTTCTCTATCTCTAATCCTATTTAATTCTAACCATCTCTCATAAGTTAATTCTAAGTAAGGATGAGTAGTTTCAATAAAATGTGGTGTCTCTGTTTGCATGAATCCTAGTTTTTCATACAACTTCCAAGCACTTTTATTATCAGGATGGGGATCAACATAAACCGCAATCGCTTTACCTTCTTTAAATGCCTTTTCTATCGCGTAGGACAATCCCCTATATCCTATTCTCTTACCTTGCGCATGGGGTAATAATTTAATATCTAGGCAAGCATATCCAGTCGTAACATCCACATTATAATAGCTTTCTCCGCAATATCCTAATTCATCTGTATAAATGGAATAATGACAGCGATAAGGTTTATTTATGATATACTTATACCAGTTCTCTAGTTCCTTTTTTTGTAATACCGAGTCCCTCTGGAAACCCCACGTATTTCATCACTTCACCATTATTCCATAGTGTCATGATATTATCTAAATCTTCTTCCGTTGTCTCTTTTATCATAATCTCACTATAATTCATTCATATCTCCCTTTTTATAACGCAATTTTCTTTTTACAATATTTATTTACTTATTAATACCTTCACTTATAAAAAAGAGATGTAAAAGGTTCTTATTAGTTTTTACATCTCATTTTACTTTACAACAAAGACAATTAGTTTAACTTTTTGTTTTTGTGGTTCTTACTGTTTGTAAATGCATACACAATCGAAGTGACAACGATAAATGCTGTTACTAAAATATTCACAATCAATAACCACATTATTTGGTAGTTAAAGGATGCATTTATTACGATTAAAATCGCATTTACGATGATTAAAACAAACAATAAATCTCTCATTATTTTATCTCCTTTTAACTTGATTGTTCCGTTAATTTAAAGATTAGACTATACTTAGTTTTATAATCTTTTAACCTACTCACTAATAACCTATTCCGTGGTACTTCTAAAGTATTAATATCATTTTCATCATCTACATAAGTTATGATAATCTTACGTTTTTCAATCGTAACGCTTTTAATATCATCCCAGAAGAAGAGAATTTTAAATCTACCTTTCGCGTATCCAAATCCCTCTTTACTTATAATAAAACTACATTTCCATGCATCACCAAATAATCGTGGATAGACAAACAATAAGGATAGAATTACGATTAGATTCGCAATTGTAATACCTAAAGATTGATTTTGCCCTTTAACCGCAATAAATAATGATACACATATTCCTAATAACATCATGACAAAAATAAATAAACACTTTTCAATAAACAATGGCCAATTATAATGCCACATTTCGGTTGATTGAAGGATTTCTTTGTAGCGTTCTTGTTCTGCTTCAAGACGATCTGTGCTAATTTTAAAGCCTAAATAACGCTCTAACAGTTTAATTGCCATGTAATCTATTTCAACAAAAATACCTTCCCATAGTTCTTCCTTATAAGGTTCTTCTCCTAAGGCAATATAATCATCGATAAACTCTGCTGCTTTTATATTTTCCCAAGGAATTAAATCAATGTCATCTAATACTAAGCCTTCATCAGTAAAGGAAATGGTATTCCCTTCCTTCATGACATTATATAAATTTGTCTTATACCATTTAACATGGAGAGGATTTAATTGTTCGATTGGTTTTGTGAGTTCCAAATCATATATTTCTTTCTGTAAGTATAGATATCTTTTTCTACCTTTTATGATAATGACAATGCCTATAGCGAAAGTTATAAACCCTAATACTAGAAAAATGATACTAATGATAAATGTTTGAGATTTAATGTCTTCAGGAAAGATAATAATTCCCAGAATTGATAAAGTTATGCTTAATAGGATTGGTGTATAAACTCCTATTAAGTAAACCTTTTTAAATGTCTTTGGATGTAACTTTTTCATTTTTATCACCTAAATAATAAAGAACCATTGCGGTTCCTTGTTTTCTATCTATTATGTGAGTCAATAATGATAGTTACCGGACCATCATTAATTAACACCACTTTCATATCAGCCCCAAATATACCAGTTTCTACATGTAGATTATACTTCTTTCTTAGTATATCATTAAATGTTTCATATAATTCTATCGCTTGCTCAGGTCGGGCTGATTCGATAAAACTAGGACGATTTCCTTTAGAAACATCCCCATATAACGTAAATTGTGATATCGATAGAATACTTCCACCGACATCATAAATAGATAAATTCATTTTCTGATTAGCATCTTCAAATACGCGGAGATTACTAACCTTTCTTGCACAATATTCAACATCATCCAGTGTATCTGTATGAGTAAAGGCAACTAATAATACGTATCCTTTATCAATCTTACCTACAATTTCATTATTAACAATTACGCTAGCTTCTTTCGTGCGTTGGACAACAATCCGCAATTATTTTGCCATCCTTTCCACAAAATAGATATCTTTTACTTTTTTCAAGTTAGATACTAAATTATTAAGTTTTAAAGTATCTTCAATAAGTACTTTAATCTTAATATTAGCCATACTTTCTTTATTGATATGGGCAGAAACCCCAATTAAATTTACATTTAAAGCATTAATCGCATTGATAACATCCATTAAGAGATTGTTTCGATTAAAACCAGTAAGCATGAGATCTAACTCATACTTTTTACCATCACGATTATTCGACCAATAGACATCAATAACCCGTTCCCGCTCACTATCGGTAATATTATGACAATCAGCACGATGAACGGTGATGCCTTTACCTTTAGTCACATAACCGATAATCGGATCCCCAGGTATCGGATTACAACATTTAGATATCTTAATATGAGGATTATCTAAGCCTTCGACAATAATGCCCGTTTCACTAGAACGGTTTTGTCTAATCTTATCAGGAACTTTATCTTCCGCAAAGGTTTCAAGAATCGCTTTGATATCTAAACCTGGCTTATCTTCTTCGAGTTTTTGTAAGATTTGCTGGATGCTTACTGTTCTTTTACCAACCGCATAGTATAAATCTTCTAAATTATTGATACCTTGTTTCTTAAATTTCTTTAAGTAATTTTCATTACCTAAAGTTTCAGTAATACTAGGAACTCTTCCTTCTAACGCTCTTGTGACTAAATCCTTACCTTGTTCAATAACTAAACCACGATTTTGCTTATTGAAGAATTGCTTAATCTTATTCTTCGCATGTTGGGTCTTAACAATCTTTAACCAGTCTTCACTTGGCCCATAGGATTGTTTCGAAGTTTTTATTTCAACAACATCACCAGTTTTAAGTTCATAAGTTAATGGCACAATCTTACCGTTAACGATGGCACCAACTGTTCGATGACCAACTTCCGTATGAATACGATAAGCAAAGTCCAGTGGTGTTGCCCCTTGTGGTAAATCGATAACGTCACCTTGAGGAGTATAGACGTAAACATTAGCGGAGAAAATATCATCTTTCATCAATTCAACGATATCTTCTGCATCGTCATCGTTTTCGGAGTATTCCACCATCTTTTTATACCATTTAAGTTTCTTTTGAATTTCGTATTGTTCCTGTTCAGAGGTAATGTTGAGATTTTCTTTATAAGCCCAATGCGCTGCTACCCCAAACTCCGCTACATTATCCATTTCATAGGTACGAATTTGTACTTCAAAAATCTTCCCGTTTGGTCCAATTACAGTTGTATGTAAGGATTGATACATATTAGGCTTAGGCATAGCGATATAGTCTTTAATACGGGTAGGAATAGGTTTGAAGTTCGCATGTATAATTCCTAATACATGGTAACAGGTTGCTTCATCATTAACAATAATTCTTAACGCTAATAGGTCAAAGATTTCCGAAAACTCTTTATGTTTTTCCCGCATCTTTTTGTGAACACTATAAATATTCTTAACCCGCCCTTTAATATCAAACTCAATATTAGCTTCTTTTAAAAGCGCGGAAATATGTTCAATCATATTTTGGATATCTTGTTCCCGCTCTTTTTGTTTTTCATTGATAAGTCCCGCAATATAATAATACTCATCAGGATCAAGATATCGTAAAGCGCGATCTTCTAATTCTGATTTTAGACGGTACATCCCTAAACGATGCGCAATAGGGACGAAAATCTCCAAAGTTTCTTTACTAATTTGAATTTGTTTTTCTTTGGGCATGTACTTTAATGTGCGCATATTATGAAGCCTATCCGCAAGTTTAATAATGATAACACGGATATCCTTCGCCATCGCAATAAACATCTTTTGATGATTACTTGCTTGTTCCTGTTCCTTAGAGACATATTTTAATTGACCTAATTTTGATACTCCATCAACTAAAGAGGCAATTTCTTCACCGAACTCTTGAACCATTTCCTCGTAAGTGACACGAGTATCTTCTAATACATCATGAAGTAATCCAGCGGCGATTGTAGTCGGACCAGCATGAAAAGTGGTTAGGATTAACGCCACTTCTAGGGGATGCATAATATATGGCTCACCTGACCGACGGAACTGGTTATGATGTTTTTCTTCAGCATATAGAAATGCTTTTTCAATGAGTTTAACATTTTCAGGCTTGGTTATGTATGTTTTTGCGCTTTCCATCAGTTGTTCAAATTTTAGTCTGATTTCCGACATACAATTCACCACCTTTCCATAAATCTAATTTCGATATTGTTTATATTATATATACAAACTGTTAAAATTTGTTTAATTTTTGATTAACATTTTATTAATTTAATTCCCTATTAATACTTAACCAATGAGAAAACATCGTAATCTTTTAAGCGTTCTCTACCTTTTAAATCTACCAATTCGATTAAGAACGCACATCCAACTACTACACCACCGAGGGTTTCAACTAATTTAATCGCTGCTTCTACTGTACCACCTGTAGCTAATAAATCATCGATAATTACTACTTTTTGACCTTTCTTAATAGCATCTTTATGAATGCATAATTTGTTTGATCCATATTCAAGGTCATATTCATATTCAATTACTTCTCTTGGTAATTTGCCTGGTTTACGTACGGGTACAAATCCTACCCCCATAAGCGTGGCAACTGGTGTACCAAATAAGAAGCCTCTTGCTTCAGGTCCAACAATGAGTTCTGCGCCTTTATCTTTCGCAAATTCACTTAACTTATCCATCGCATAACGTAATGCTTCCCCATTTTGCATAAGTGGGGTAATATCTCGGAAAAGAATACCTTCAATAGGAAAATCAGGCACAGTCGCAATATACTTTTCTAAAATCATTTTTCATTCCTCCATTAAACTATTAATATATTTGATTAATTCTTCTTTCGATGACAATAGAAGTTTATCTCTCAGTTCAGCCTGTTCTATTACTTTTCTAAATGTCTCTGATTCAGTTAAGTTTTTTCGTTCCGGGTTTTCCACTACAGTAATCTTATTATTATCTATTATAACAAAATTTAGTTCAAAAAACACTTGTAATGATATCATTTGTAGGCGTTTACTAAACCCCATTTTCGCAAATAATAACTCAACTTGTGGGTCATTTATTGTGAAGTTTCCAACCTTCTTTAACATCTGATAAAACTTACCTAGTTTTTCCCGCGTCAACAAATGTTCAGTACTAAATAAATCATCATTATGTAAAATTAAATAGATGTTATTTATATTTTGTTGTTTTAAGATGTATTGTAAATCTTTAACGCTTTCTGGTAAATCTATTAAAACAACATCACTACAAAAATCTAAATCGTAAGTAAACTTCTCGGCATTATTAAAGCCACAATCATTTTCAAAATATATAAATTGCTTATTTTTTAATACTTGTTCAAAATCCCAAGCCTTATGCCTACAATCAAAGATTTGGCGATAGCGACAGCGCATATCTTCAATGGTGAATTGATTAGATATCGTACCATTATATTCATTAATATCAAAGGTACCTACCACATCGATTAAATCATTGATACTTATATTATAGTATATTTCCCCTTTATTAAAGGCGATACCTTCGATGATTTTACCGTCCTTCTTTAAGGTAATCTTCAAGTGCTTGTCTCCACCAACAGGACTTACCGCTGCTACTTCACAGTCTGTTAACAGGAATAACGGATTATCATTATTCATCCCAAAGGGGCGAAACTTTTGGAGTTCTTGGGTGAGATTTAAACTAATTAAACTCGCATCTAATTCACAATCAATGTTCACCCACCGACATATTTCCCCTTGCCCTAGTTCATGTAATCTTTCTCTGAGTAAGGGGATGTTTTCTTTTCTTATTGATAGGCCTGCAGCCAGTTTATGACCCCCAAATTGTTCTAGGATATCAGCACATTTAGTGAGATTTTCCATTAAAGGAAAACCTTCGATACTCCGACATGAACCTTTATACAACCCTTGCGATTCAGTTAAGACAATGGCAGGTTTGTGATAGATGGATATCAGTTTACTACAGATGATACCCAATACTCCCTCATGAAAGTCTGTACCTTCGACGACTAGGACATTATACTTATTTAAATCATCGCGCTCGATGATTTCAATGGCCTCATTTATACTTCCTTCAATAGTTTGTTTGCGGTTATCATTAAGTTCTTCAACTTCATGTACTAATCTTATTGCTTCTTCATAATTTTCTGTCACAAGAAGTTGTACAGCGAGATTTCCACTTTCCATTCGCCCAGGGGCGTTTAACCGCGGTCCAATCAGAAAACCTAAGGCGTATTCATTTATTTTCTTTAAGTTTAAACTTTGAATTAATAATCTTAACCCTAAATGACTGGTATTTCTTAATTGATTTAATCCCCATTTCACAATTGTCCGATTCTCATCATGTAAACTTACCATATCGCTGTAAGTTCCTAGTGCGGCTAAATCAATTAAATCTAAGGCTTCATCCCCTAAGATGGCTTGGGCTAATTTGAATGCCACACCACAACCAGATAGTTCTTTAAAGGGATAATTCTCGTTAGGTAGCTTCGGATGTAAAATCGCATAAGCTAAGGG
>JAAZCR010000138.1 GCA_012513195.1 Bacilli bacterium
GGGCATAAGATACCTGACGTCGATAGTTTCGGTTCCTGCTTAGGCGTTTATAATATCGTTCGTAAAAGTGAAAAAGAATGTTTTATCGTCCTTGATTCGCGCGAAATCGACAATACTCTTAATAAAGTATTAACCTACTTAGCGGATAATAAATGTCCTGTATTAAACAAGATTGTTAGTCCACAAGTAGCTCTCGATATCATGACAAGTAAAACTTTACTTGTGTGTGTCGATACCCAAAATCCTAGTTTACTTATTGAACCACGGTTATTAAATAAAGCGAAGAATCTCGTGGTTATCGACCACCATCGCCGTGGTCAACAATTTATCGAATCACCTGATTTGATTTATACCGAAATCTATGCATCATCTACTGTTGAATTAATTACGGAAATCATTGAATATTATCCACTAAATGTCCAAATTAGCGAAATCGATGCGACAGTAATGTTAGCGGGTATTATCGTAGATACGAACAACTTTACTTATCGTACTGGTTCACGAACCTTTGAAGCAGCTAGTTTCTTAAGAAAACAAGGTGCGGACACTATCATGGTACAAAACATGTTAAGAGAAAGTTACGAAGAACATATGCTTCGAGCTGAGTTGTTTGAAAAGGTCGAAATTACCCCTAATAACATGGCAATTGTCGTGGCTGATAATGTGGATAACTTAACGAAGACTAAACTAGCTCAAACAGCTGACTGGTTATTAATGATAGAAAATGTTAAAGCTAGTTTCGTTATCGGTAAGATTGAACCTAACGTGATTGGTATTAGTTCACGTAGTTTTGGTGAAGTAAACTGCCAAGTAATTATGGAAAAACTTGGTGGCGGTGGGCATTTTAATAACGCAGCTACGCAATTAACAGATATTACACTACAAGATGCTTATAAATTATTAATTGAAAAGATAAATGAGTACCTAGAGGAGGAGAAGAAAAATGAAGATAATACTACTAACTGATGTTAAAGGTCGTGGCAAGAAAGGCGATATCATTGAAGTGGCCGATGGGTACGGTAACTTTCTCATCTCCCATAAACAAGCAATTCTTTTAACAGATGCCAGTCTAAAAAAATTAGAAGATGAAAAGAAAGCGAAAGAATTAGCGGAACAAAAACAACTTGATGAAGCTCTAGCATTAAAAAGTAAAATAGATAATCTTTTATTAGTATTTAAAGTTAAAGTTGGTGAAGATGGTAAGTTATTTGGCTCCATCAGTACAAAACAAATCGCAGAGGCTTTAGAAAAAGAACACAACTTAAAAATAGATAAACGTAAGATTATTCTAGAAGACAGTATTAAAAATCTTGGTTATACGAAAGTAATGGTCCATTTACATCGTGATGTTACGGCAGAATTTCAGGTGTTAGTCACAAATAAATAGTTAGGGTGGTAATATGAACACTGTTCCATTTAATAATGAAGCGGAACAATCCCTGTTGGGGTCTGTATTTTTAGACAATCAGGTTATGACGGAAATTGCCGATAAGGTATATCCCGAATATTTCTATCAAATTCGCCATCAAATCTTGTTTCGCGTCTTTTTAGAACTGTATGAAGAAAGTAAACCTATTGATATAACCACAGTAAGCACTAAACTAAAAGATAAGAATCAATACCTTGAAGTAGGCGGTTTAGAATATTTAATAGAATTATCGGAATTAGTTCCCACGACCGCTAATGTTCATACTTATGTTGATATTGTACGGGAAAAGGCCATTGCGCGGCGCTTAATTGAAACAGCGAACATCATCGCTCAAAACGCGATTCGTAGCGATATGAGTTTAGATGAGTTGCTTGATGATGCGGAAAAGAAAATCATGCTGGTTGCCCGTGAGCGTAGCGCTTCGGACTTTAAAGAAATTCGCGATGTAGTAAATGATGTGTTTGCGAAAATAAAAGCCCAACAAGAACGCAGCACCGAATTAACAGGTCTCCAAACAGGGTTTAGTGCATTAGATCGGTTAACCCTTGGCTTGCAAAAAGAAGATTTAATTATTCTAGCAGCCCGTCCTGGTATGGGGAAAACCGCCTTTGTTTTAAATATTGCGAAAAATGTTGCGAGGTTAAACAATGATCCAGGGATTGCGATTTTCAGTTTAGAAATGAGTGCGGAACAGCTTGTCCATCGCCTATTGACAAGTGAAGCCCAAATAGAAGGGCAATCCTTGCGTAAAGGACGTTTAACACCTGAACAAATTAACTATTTATTGCTTGCGAGTGATCGTTTAGCACGGTATCACATATATATTGATGATACTCCTGGTATAAAGGTAAGTGAACTACGGGCCAAGTGTCGGAAACTTATTCAAACGAAAAATAATCGTCTAGGCTTAATCATCATAGACTACTTACAATTATTATCAGGTAGCGAGAAATGGACAGGTAATCGGGTACAGGAAGTTTCAGAGATTTCACGGGTGTTAAAAGAAATCGCACGGGAATTTAAAGTACCAGTCCTTGCTTGTGCCCAACTTTCTCGTCAAGTTGAACAACGCGAAGATAAACGACCTATCATGGCTGATTTGCGGGAATCGGGAAGTATCGAACAAGATGCCGATATTGTTGCCTTCCTTTATCGCGATGATTATTATAATGAGAACTCTAATCGCAAAGGTCAAGTCGATGTTATCTTTGCGAAGCATCGTCATGGACCAACAGGAACTGTTACATTATTCTTCAATCGTGAATTTAGTGCTTTTTCGGACATTGATATCCACCATAAATCTGAATGAGGTTTTATACCTCATTTTTTCAAGCACATATTTAGTAAAGGAGCATAAATCGCATGTTTAACGAAAAGTATAATCTCACTAAAGGTAACATTTTAGCACAATTAATTAAAGTATCACTACCAGTAATGCTTACATCACTCATGCAAATGGCTTATAATTTGACTGATCTTTTCTGGTTAGGACGAGCAACCAGTGATGAAACCATCAATACTGGTTATATAGCTAGTGCGGGCTTTGGTGGTTTATTTACCTGGTTAGCTGCAGCTATCATCATTTTAGTTAGAATAGGTACGGAAGTAAGAGTCGCTCAATCAGTCGGTAAAGTCGATGAAGAAAGTGCCCGCGATTATGCTCGGACTGGTGTTCAACTTGAAGTTGTTTTAGGTTTATTATTTACTGTTATTATCGCTATATTCACACCATTTTGGATTAGTTTATTTAGAATACCTGAACAAATAGTGTATGATAATGCGGTCCTTTATTTACGCATTATTTGCATAGGATTAGTATTCTATATGGTTAACCCGGTCTTTAGTGCGACGTTAAATGGTACAGGTAATACCAAAACTTCTTTTCTAATTAGTAGTGTCGGGTTAATCCTTAATATGATATTAGATCCTATATTTATCGTTACTTTAAATATGGGAATTAAAGGGGCAGCGATTGCGACGGTTATAGCACAAATAACTGTAACTATATCTTTCTTAATATACTTTAACACCCACCATTCATTACTTAGAAAAGCGCAATACTTTACTAAGTTTACTAGTGATAAAGCCCTTGATATCCTTAAACTAGGAATTCCAGCAGCTATTCAAAGTGCCATTTTTACATTTATCTCGATGTATTTAACCGGATTAGTCTCTCCTTTTGGTAAAGAAGCTAATGCAGTTCAAAAACTAGGTAGTCAAATTGAATCACTATCATGGCTAGTTGCAGGTGGGTTCCAAACAGCGCTATCAGCCTTTGTTGGTCAAAACTTTGGAGCTTATCAACCTAAACGAATCTTAAAAGGGTTCCGTTATGCCATGCTTACTTTAGGTGCATACGGTATTGTCATTTCTGTATTAATGTTTATCTTCTCGCGTGAATTATTTGGACTCTTTTCTGGCGATCCAGAAGCAATAAGACTTGGTGATGATTATCTTAAGATTTTAGCTTTCTCGCAACTGTTCATGATTATCGAAGCGCTTGTTGGTGGTGCCTTTAACGGTTTAGGTAAGAC
>JAAZCR010000139.1 GCA_012513195.1 Bacilli bacterium
ACCCAGCTTAATAAATCACCACAGTAACAACCTGTAATCTCTTCTTCTAGATTACCATCCACAATTAAGCGAAATGCTTGATCTTTGATTAATTCCCTTACTTTCATTAAGTTCCTCCTTTTCGCATTCGGCAATCTTCAATTGTTTTTAAACCTTTAACCACATCTTCCGCGAACGCTCGACAGGAAGGACTACCACAAGCGCAACAATCGATGTTTGGTAGAATCGCTAAGATCTCATTGATTCTTTTCATTTTTTTTATCGCTTCGCGGAAGTCATTACTTAAGGTAAGTACTCCTTCTTCGCTTTCAAATTCACCAGCATAATAATCAATTGGTTCTATATTGATATCAAATGTTACATCATCATCTAATTCATTAATAAATTCATTAACCCGCCATTTTGCCACAAAGGGATTTTCCTGCATGAAAGTACCACCAACACACCCTCCAGTGCAGGAATATGCTTCTACTAGTCTAACATTCTTGATTTTTCTGATATCGATATGTTCTAATACAGTATCTACATTTCTAATCCCATCAACCGCTAAAATATCGCGATTATTTGATACGTATTTAAATGCCCCAACTTTCGCAAAGTATACGCCTTTTTTTACCGCTTTAACTTCATCTATCTTTTTATAACTAATATTCCTGATTAAATCGCTGAGTAAAAACACTTGATCTATGGCTATTTTATCTTTGTTTTCTTTGATAACGATGAAGTTCGATAGGCATTCACTTATATAACTAATTCCAATCTCATCTTCTTGAAGATTATACTTTTCACTAAAAAAGCGGCGATAAACTTTCCCCGCAATCTCAAAAGGTGGTGAGAATGGCAAGAGATGGTGGAGTAGTTGTGGATATTTTTTCGTGACTAAACGGGTAACGCTTGGACAATGAGTTAAGATGTAAGTTTTATCGTCATTTTTTATATAATCTAAAATTTGGTCTACCATAAAAGAATAGATACCAGATAATTCCACTACCTCATCAAATCCATAATCTTTTAAGGTTGCGGAAATACCACCAAGGTCATCTTTATTGTTTAATAAACCGTATATCGCTATTGGTAATATAGCCACATTGATTTTATATTTACTTAAATTAGCGAACGAATCACTATAGACCTTATATGCATTCTTATGGCATTCAATGATACAATTACCACAATAGATACAACGTTCTTTAAATAATTGTGCTTTATTATCAACAATTCTAATTGCTTCCATAGGACAACTGCGCATGCATCTAGTACAACCAATACAACGTTCATTATGAATATCGACTAAGTTTTTCATAAAATCCCCCAAGCCAATCTAACAATGGTCCCTTGAGGACTAGATGCAATCTCAAAGGTATCCGCATTCTTTTTCATGTTTGGCAGTCCCATTCCAGCACCAAATCCACGTTCCCTAGCTGAGAGTGGTGCAGTTGAGTACCCTTCCTGCATTGCTAGTTCGATATCTGGTATACCTGGACCTGTATCGGTAACCTCTAACTTAATTTCATTGTCATCTATTGAAAGAACCATTTTTCCACCATAAGAGTGAATGACAACGTTCATTTCTGCTTCGTAAGAACAGATAACGATGCGTCTGATTAACTGTGGATTTAAGCCAATTTGCGTCAAATACTTCTTTATCTCACTCGAGGCAACTCCTGCATTATGATAATCCTCATGATATACATTAAATTCAAATGTAACAGTCATGCTTTCACCTAATCTGGAGTGGCTTGATACCGGCTTGGTAAAGAATGCCACTTACTTCAAATAGTGTCGTCTTTGTTAAGATAAGTGTAAGATTATGCTTCTTGCCAAGTTCAATAATGTCTTTCGAAATCGGTTTGCCTCGCACAAAAATAATGCAGTCGATATCAAGCATTTCTGCGGTTCTTAATGACTGCTCATTAACTAAACCAGTAATAAGTATGCAGTTAGGATCATTGATGAACGCTAAACAGTCGCTCATCAAATCACACGCAAATGCGGTGAAATAATCTTTTTCTTCGTTAAACTGCGTTAATATTTCACCATGGATTAAATCGCTAATCTCTCTAATCTTCATCATATCACTCTTGTGAAAAAATTCTCAATCCCTATTTATTATATTATAAATACAGATAAAATCAACCTTTTTTCGCAAGATTTTGTGATAATTCTAACATTGTTATTTGATTAAAGTTAATAATTCATCGTAGACACTTAAACTTTTCTCATCAAATTTGTGAAAAGTTTGGTAATTAACAATAGATTTTTTTACTGTAGTAGGTTTATCAGAAAGTACATGGATATATTGACCTAAGTAAACAGCCATCTCCACATTATGAGTAACTAAAATCATCGTCTTCTTTGTCATTTCATATAACTTAACCAACATGTCACATAAAGACAAAGTTAAAAAATAATCCAATGATTTAAATGGTTCATCTAATAAGATTAAATCACTATCAGCAATAAAAGCTCGTATTAAAGAAATGCGCTGTTTTTCTCCACCACTTAATTGTGAATGATAATTATCACGTAAATCACTAACATGGAACTCATCTAAATATTCATTTATGATATCTTGATTATTATTGATGATTTCTAAATTCTTATAAACTGTTAAATAAGGAAATAATCTATCCTCTTGAAACACATATCCGATCTTTTCAGGTTTAGGAATAATACTACCTTTATAATTAGTTAATCCCGCTATGCATTGGAGTAAAGTTGTTTTTCCACAACCAGAAGGGCCAATAAGACAATTAAGTTTATTTTCGTGGATATTTAACTTAAAGTCTTGGAAAACTACAACATTTCCATAACTTTTACTTATATTAATTTCCATCGTAACACTTCCATTTCAGGAGTTTCTTAGTGGAGAACTCTAATAAATAATCAATGATGATTATGATTATTATTAGTATTAAAGTCCACGCAAAAACACCACTAGTTTCAATATTTAGATTTTCTTTCCGCATCATGACACCAATACCTTGTTTCACTTGAGCAATTACTTCTGCCATCACAATAACCTTTAAACACAACCCAAAGGTTTGCTTTAAAGAAAGCAATAATCGCTCTAATAATGGATAATAATAGAGGTATTTAAGCTTTTTCTTTAAGTCGAATCGATACACAGTGGCTACTTCACGATACTTTTGATCCACATTAATCATTTGATCAAGGAAGTTTTCGTATAACACTGGCATAATGACCAAACTAGGTAAAACATAAACTGTCTTTTCATTGCCTATTGCGATGATTAAAATTAATAAAATCGCAATGGTTGGTACGGTCTTAATAATGCTCATCCACGGTTTAATAATTAACCGTCTTTTTTCATTGGAAGCGATAACCGCTAGTATCAAACTAATGACGACACTTAATAAATAAGTAAGAATTGTTTTGCCTATTGTATTACCTACATTAATTAATAAAGTTCTTCCCTTTATACCTTTTATATATTTAAAGATACTTGTTAGTCTTGGTAGAATTACTTCATTATCGATGATTACACTACCAATAACATAAAAACTTATTAAAATTAAGATAGCAAGACCATACCAACCTATTTTTTTCATTCTTCATCGCTCCAGTAAAAGTTTTCATCAGGTATTTTATTGCCAATTAATTCTTTATTAAACTCCAGTACTATGCTAAAGAAGGTATCAATTAATGGTTTTGAATCTTTTCCACTCACAAAATAAATGTTTGAACCTGGAATTGAATTCTTGATAACCACTCTGGGCATATTTTGATTGAGTTCAGAAGCAATCGCTTCATAATAAGCACTGGCGATATCTTTATCATTATTCACAAATTGAACACTCATTTTGACTTCGTTAATAAACTTTTTAACTACATCTTTATGTTTATCCGCAAACTTCTTATTCACAAATAATGCAGCTTGCGGGTAATGATCGATGCCAGTTAGTTTTTTATATTCTTCTTGCAAGTCTATGATAGTGGTTATATCTTTTTTTGTTTTAACCATCGATAACGCTGGTTCCGCAATTAAGATATGTTTACATGTACCAGCAACAAAACAACTATTAATCACCGTGTTATCCTCAAACTGGATTGTAATATCACGTTCACCGATTACTTTTCGTAAAACTATTTCTGGTGTACTACCTGCGCCAAAGGCATGAATCGTTTGACCTACTAAACTGTCAAGGGTGATTTCCTCACTGCTAATAATGTAGAGATTCCCCATAGTGATGGTAGCAGCATAGAGATAATCTGGTTTATTTATGTATAACTTCGCACCCACATTTGTAGGAGCAATGATAAATTCATGTGATTTATTTGTAAATGCACTTACTAACATATCAGGACCACTAACTACATCATATTCGATGGAATAATTATCAATTGTTTTAACATCATGAATCATTTTAACCATTCCTAAAGTAGGCGCACCAAATGGTATACGAACATGAATGGTTTTTACTTCTTGGTTTCTATTACATCCTACTAGTAAAATTAAACTAATAACACTCAATAAAATTGATAATGTCTTTTTCATAAACATCCTTCCTTATTTGTTCATTTTTTCACTAATATTGTATACTAAAATATTGATAAAATATGTCACATATGTTACAATTTTGTTGAGTAGGTGAAAAAATGAACAATTTAGTTTACAAAAAATTCCATCTTGAATTCTTTTATGAACTTAATCACATGCTAAAAATAGGAAATGTTAAACATAGTATTAGAAAATATCCCAAAGATCAAATAATATTTCTAACTGGAAGTCGTTGTCAAAGTATCGGAATCCTCTTAAAAGGTGAAGTTAAAATTGAACATCTAACTGAAACAGGAAGTAGGATATTAATCAGAAACCTTAAGCAATACAATATCTTTGGGGAAATCCTGTTATTCTCTCCAGAACCATACTATCCTTATGATATTGTAGCGAAAAGCAACTGCGAAATCTTATTTATCTCTAAAGATAGTCTATTAAGAATTCTTAGTGAAAATCCTAATATTCTAGAAAAGTATTTACAACATATTGCTGAAAGCTATCATCAAATAAACAAGTTGATTAAATTAAAATCACAAAAAACATTAAGGCATAAACTAGCTTATTACTTTCTTAATTATGAACATTTAAATAAAGAAAACCATTCGTTAATAATCAAAAGTAAAACTGAGTTGGCGAATTTATTGGGAGTAGAAAGACAATCATTATTTCGTGAATTAAAAAATCTGGAAAATGAGGGTTACCTTGAATTAAATAAAAAAGAAGTAATATTAAAGAATTTGACATATTTTGCCAGTTTAGTGGATTAAATAGCAAAATATTTAAAATAAAATGCAATAAAAAGTAGGTGTAATTCGTCTATACTAGCGTAAGGACAAATCTATGAAAACGATTTTACAACTTACATAGTTAAATTATTAAAAACTATTGTCTTAATTATTTAAAAATGTTATTATTATAACGTTATACAAAATCTAGAAGGAGTGACGATAATGAACTACAAATCAATCTTGCTTAAAGGTTTACCAGTGTTAGTAGTTGCTGTTGTTATTATTGTAGTGGCAGCGATTGCAAGTAGACCAAAAGCACAACCAACGATTACTAATCCAGATGAAATCGTCTTTGAATATGGTAATCTCAAGGTTACAAAAGAAGAATTATACAGCATGTTGAAATTGAATGTCGGTTCAACAGTGTTATTAGACATGATTGACCGCGAATTACTTGCTGACTACTATGATGACATCGATGAAAAAGAATTAGAAGATAAGATTAACGCAATGAAAAAGCAAGGTATCGATGCATTCTATCGCAACATGGTTAGACAAGGTGTTATCACTTCACCAGATGAAGATGAAGAAACACGTGACCAAAAGATTAGAGACTTCTACATTTTAAGTTTACTTCAAAAAGCCTATGCAAAAGATGTAGCAAGACAAGAAATCTATGATGAAGAAGAAAAGACACATGCAATTCAAAAGGCTAAAGACGAATACAAAGAAGACATGTGTGTCATTGTTTTAAGATATTCAACAGAAGCAAAAGCTAACCAAATTAGTGAAGAACTACGTAAACGCGTACAAGATCCAGAGACTTATGGTAGTGTTTTAGATTTCTTTAAACAAGAGTATGCTGATCAACATAAAGATGATGAAGATACTGATACTACTGAGAGAGAATATCCTCCATTCATCGATACTACAGTTGAATATGAATGTGAGTATGACTACTTAGTGTATTCAGAATTATCTAATAAAACTGCATTCCGTGATTTCGTCTTTGCTGATGAATACTTAGGTGAACCCTTCACAGTAGAAGGAGACGAAGAAAGATATCACTTTAATCAAACTGGTAAATTTATTCCAGATGATGCTACTTACTTTGTTTATAAATTATCAAAACCTAAGTATAAGGAAAACTACCGTCAATCACCAGAATTTGAAAAGTACTTCGTCGATCAATTAGTAGATAAACGTGCTACTGATACTTATACATCTACAAAAGTAAGAGAATTACGTAAAGATTCTGAAATTAAGATTTATGATACAATCGTCGCTAACTACATTAAATCTAGCATCAGCAATGATTTCAAAGGTGAAAGCAAATTATTAAAGGACAAGTCTGTTCTTGCGACATTCAAAGTTGGTGATGAAACAAAGACCATCACTGCTGATGATTTATACAACAAGATGAAGACACAATACACCTTAGAATTCATGCTTGATTTAATCAACTATGAAGTATTAATTAAAAAAGCTCCAGAAATTCAATTAACTAAGGCTGAAAAACAAGAATACATTGATTTAATTAAAGCTTACAAAACAGGCTACTCACAAAATCCTCCAGCAGGATTAACTTGGATTGAATATTTAAGACTCTATCATGGTATCTTCTATGAAGAACAATTAGTCAATGTTGAAGCAGTTCAAACACTAATTACTCGTTACATTTTAGGTTATGAAAACTGGGAAGGTACCGATAAGATTGACGACGACGATATTCTTGAAGCTTACGAAAAATGGTTCAATATTGATGCTTACGTCATTTTCTTAGAATATAATCCTGAAGATGATGAATCACAAGAAATCGCTAGCAAAAAAGCTTATCAAATAATTAACGGTTGCCAAGAAGATGAAGAATGCTATATCTTCTATGATGTAAATCCTGATGATAATGATGACGAAGAAGAAGATAAAGAAGTACCATTTGTTGGATTTGCAGATGTCGATTATGACAGATGGAAGACAGTCTTCCAAGCTCTAGCAAGAGAATATAGCGATGACCCTAACGCCAAAACAAATGGAGGGTTCATGAGCAAAATTAGTTACGGTCAACAAAATGAAAAGTTTGAAAAGAAACTACTTGAAATTCGGGATAACTACAATAAATCTGGTAAGAGTTTAGACCGGATGGGTATTGTTGAAGAAAATCGCATCAAACAATCAGATGGTACATATAAATACGGTTATCAAGTTATATATATGACTTATGATGCACCTAAGACTGCTAGACCAGATAATATTGAAAAATATAAGGAATACTTACAAGACTTAGAAAACGATGATGTCGATATTCAAGAAAAATACTCAGCTGATGAAATTAGCAAATTCAACGCATACAGAACATTTGAAAACACATTAAAGACTAACCTTGAAAATAAATATACAACTGCATTATACAAAGAAATGCGTCTTGCCCAATTACGTAACGAGTTAGGCATTAACTTGAAAGATGCAGAAATTAACGCAGTATATCAAAACTATACAAAACTATTATCTGAATACAATCCAGATGCTCGTGACTAATTAAGCATAAAACTCGTGAAATTAACTTTCACGAGTTTTTATTTTTATCCATATCATTTTTATAGGATTTTTACTTTGTATATCAAAGCATTTTTGCGGATTCTTCATATAATTCATGTTATAATGTTCTAAACGAACAATTGAGGTGATGCGATGCGTAAATTGATACTTGTAATGATTGCCCTTTTTCTCTTTTTTTTAACTAGTTGTAATATGATTAGTACTACACAACAAATACTTGATGGAACCAATCGTAATGATACAACAACAACTACTACTACTAGAGAAGAGTTACATATTCCCGATTATGGCGGTCAAGGATTCGTTAATCAACCTGAATACAATGGGATTATTACCATAAGGGCTGCAACTCCTCTAACATGCGAAGAAAGTCGCTGTTATCGTCAAGTCTATTCGAGTAGTGACCTATGGTTAGGGATGGAAATGACCATCATCTTGCCCTATTTTACTGGTGATGAAAATCATTTTGCGAAGATTTATTTTAGTACTATCTCTTCAGGACATCAAAGTGATTTAGGTTTAGTCTTATCTAATACTTCTACACCAACCTATCACATTTTCTGGGAAGATACTATTAATAATACCACAACACCAGTAATCACAAATGGGGATGAACTCGAACATAAGTATTTCCCTGGTGATAAGATTAGGATGAGTGTCTTTAGTACCAAACAAAATAACTTAAAGCTGTTAATTGAACTACTAGAACCAACTAAGGATCCACTATATCAAGATATAACTAGACGAGAAGATGCATATATTTCACTGGAATTCATATCAAATCAACATGATGCCAAAAACGCTATCTTCAAGCGGATCGTTTCGATTGAAAAAACAACGGAAAACTATGGTGAAGCAAGATTGACTGATGCCCTGATTATAGAAACATGGTTGTATCGCTTAATTAACCAAGAAGTGTATAAGATGCGATTTGATAGTTCAAGTAGAAGTTCAAATGATTGTGGTGATTATTTCGACTTTATAGTAACCTATGATAATCGAGTACGTGGACTTTATGGTGGAGAAATTCTGAATATCATCCCAAAAGAAAGAGAAGGAGAATAACTCCTTCTTTTATCATTTAAGCGAATGTTTATAAAATGCTCTACCATCAAGCGTATATATACGTTTTGAGAAATCTCCTTCTGGAGTTTCTTCCAACTCTTGAAGGATCATATTAATCCGTGAATCCATTAAATCGATAAGATGTAAAAGTTCAGCCTCTAGTATTTGTGGTTGTTTCGGTGAACCAAATTCTAATTCTCCATGATGTGCTAAGATAATATGTTGTAGTAACATTACTTCTTCGCCATCAATGCCTAACTCCTTGGCAGTTTGACCAATGATTTCAAATGCGATATTTATATGGCCAATTAACTTACCGATAGTAGTATACTCAGGATTACGATAATCCGATAACTCAATTACTTTACCGATATCATGTAAGATAATCCCCGCATATAATAAATCTTCATTAACATTAGGATAAATGCTACATAAGGAACGACCAATTTTCAGCATCGCAAGCACATGATATCCTAAACCAGATATATATGCATGATGATTTTTGGTCGCTGCAGGATAAGTTAAGTAACTTTCTTCATACTTTTCAAAGAGGGTTTTTGTGATTAACTGGATTTTCGCATTTTTAATCTTATTAATAAAACCTATGATGTTTTTTCTAATTTCCTCTTTTGATAGTGGCGCTGTCTTATAGAAATTTTCTAAACTAATACCCTCGCTATCATCTACTACCCTAATACTTTCGATAATGATTTGTGTTTTTCCATTAAATTCATTACCATAACCTGTAATATGAACAATATCACCAATCTTAAACTGCTTCTTTTCTTCTTCTGTGATGTTCCATTTTTTCGCGAGGATTGTTCCTGTCTCATCCATCAACTGTAAATTTAGATAATCAGATTGATTCGAGGTTTGACCGACATTTACGCTTTCAATTTTCGCATAAATTGAAATCATTTCTTTATCTTTTACATTCGTTATCTTATTCGTATTCGTGTTCACTGAAAAGAGATCCGTCATATTGATTCCTCATTTCTTCAAAATATTGTAGTTTTTTCTCCAAATAACTTTTATAACTATGCATATAACTAATTAAATCTTTCGGGTTAAGTATTAAATGATAATCGCTAAATTTTGTTGAAGCATTACATCCTAACCCTAAGATTGTTTGTGCTTCTTCAATCATCAATATATTATACAAACACTCTTTCCCTACCTTACAATATCCTATATTTTCCAAATTCCCAGTAATATGTTTTTGACGGTAAAGATAGTAAGGTATATAACCATTATTTTTTAATATATGATAAGCATAATTAAAGAATATATGATAATCATGTTTTTCAAAATCAATATCTTGTTGGTATAAATCCGAACTACGTTTTTCCGCCAAATAATGAACAGTGATATTGTCTGGTTCTAATGCTAGTATTTTATTTAAAGAATATATATATGTATCTAATTTTTCTTCAGGTAAACCAATAATCAAATCCATATTGATATTATCTAAACCAATATCACGGGCTAATTGATATGTATTTATAATTTCACTAGTTGTATGGGTTCTGTTCATTTTGCTTAATGTTTCATCATTAAAGGTTTGTGGATTAACGCTTATTCTTGATACCTGATGTTCTTTAATTAATCTTAACTTATACTCATTAATGGTATCGGGTCTCCCACATTCAATAGTATATTCTCTAACAGGATTATATAACAAATATTCTTCGATACCAATTAAAAATCTTTCAAAGTTTTCATTGGTTAATGCGGTTGGTGTACCACCACCAACATAAATGGTAGTGATAGGAATATTATGATTCCGTAAAAACATACCTACACTTTTAATTTCTTCTAATAGTACTTCAAGATAAGCTTCTTGACTTACTTTTTGGTAATTAAGAGGATAACTCGTAAAGGAACAATAAACACAGCGCGAAGGACAGAAAGGAATATTGATATAAATACTTACTTC
Source organism: Bacilli bacterium (assembly GCA_012513195.1). Classification (GTDB taxonomy): domain Bacteria; phylum Bacillota_I; class Bacilli_A; order Haloplasmatales; family Haloplasmataceae; genus JAAZCR01. The sequence goes on from JAAZCR010000139.1 coordinate 10,808, forward strand.
ATCTTTAAATCTGGTGATATCACCGTATTTTCTTGTTTGATTGTTAACGACTTCTATTAAGAGATTAGCCTTTTCTATGGATACTGCATACTTGTTCATTAGTAACTGCTTGATTTCTTCATCAGTTAATTTCCCCTTATACATATATACTAGTTTGGTAGGTCTTATACCTGTAAGAACACCATAGGCTAACTCTTTTTTAAATATAATTGTCAATAATCTATACAAAGCTCTAAGAATTAAATATTTGCGGTCGCTATCATCATGCACAATTTCTTCGTCACTAAGATTTTCATCCTTCGTACTTACCTTAACACTCATTCGCTTATTTATCTCTTCAATCATCATTTTTATTTCAATATCCGCTTCATCGTTAACCAATTCGGCATCTCTTCGAAAGGCTCTTAGTAGTCTTTGAATCGCAATATTTAAGCGCTCCTCATAATTACCATTTATTTTTACTTTCATGATGCTAATCGCTATATCCTCCTTGTATTCCTTTATTAGTATATTATAATCTAACCAGATTTTCAAATATAAATCGAACAAGAATAACTATAGAAAAAAAACTCTATAATACTAACTTATCAAATAGTATTATAGAGTGTCTTTTAATTATTAACTCGTTTTAAAATAGTAATTCCTAAAGGTGGTAGAGTAAGTTTGAGCGTATACTTAAATCCTAAATGATTTTTTTCCGTCGTTGTTAATATACCTTCATTGACCTTATGACTACCACCAAAATCACGATGGTCACTATTCAAAATCTCTTCATATCCACCTTGATATGGTAGCCCTAATTTATACTCTTTATATAATAATGGTGTGGAATTGATTACCACTACTAATACTTCTTTTTGATTCTTGCTTAATCTCACATATGAAAAGACACTATGTTCTTCATGATCTTGATCTATCCAAATAAATCCTGATTTTAGATGATCTGATTCATATAAGGCTTTTTCTTCACGATATAATTTAATTAAAGTTTTTACATAATTATTAAATAATACATGAGAGGAATATTTATACAAATACCAGTCTAATTCATTACTCATATAATAATCATTCATCTGCGCAAATTCATTACCCATATAAATAAGTTTCTTACCAGGATAAGTGAATATTAGTCCCATTAAAAGGCGTAAATTCTGGAAGCGTTCGGTCATATCCCCTGGCATTCGCTTTATCAGTGCGGTTTTGCGAATACTAAACATCGTGTGAGCTAAGGGGATAATCGTTTTCTGCGAAAAAGTCCGCATGAGACTTAAATTAATTTGATGGGACAAGTATTTTCTAAACAATGGTTCTTCTTCAAAAAACTCTAAAATATCTTTCATCCAACTATTATCCCATTGATAATGAAAACCTAACCCGTGATCACATACTTTACTTGTCACATTAGGAAAGTCAATAGTTTCACCCGCTATTAATAGCACATCAGGAAAGAGTGTCGCTACTTGATCAGTTAACGTGCGCAGAAACTTCAGTCCCTGAAGATTAATTCCATGACTGATGTCGCCTTGATAATAAATGATGTTGCTCAAGTTATTTAAACGGATACCGTCGACATGATAGTATTTACACCAAAACGATAATGCGGATATGAAAATTGATAAATACTCATCATTTATAGATTTAGGATTTTCTTTCGTGATATCTTCAAAAACATTTTCAAAAAAAGTAAACGGAAAATCAATAAATACTCTTATATTATGTTCATGACACTTATCGATAAAATACATTAAGTCTTTACCATCACCTAACAAAGGATTAGGTAGTAACATCCCTTGGTTAAGAAGCAATCTTAGTTCTAAATCGGTAAAACCTTGTTCGATAAGATAAGGGATTAAATTGTTGGCCAACTCTTGATAACTCTTTATGCTTTTTTTCCAGTTCGTAATATCTAACTCATAAATAATCATGGGTTCATTAGTAATGTTACCAATTTTTCTTTTATTTAAATAGCCTTCATCATTCCATAGGTAACATCTATCAATATCAAGCACAACACTCTTATGATTAGAAGTAGAAAAAGCGAAGGAGTCTGATTTAATGACTTCTTTATTATCCTTAGTGCTAACTAGATACTCATAGATATCATACTCTTTAACATTAGGTAGATAAAGAAACCAGAGCCCTTCGTCACTTATTTTATTCATAGGATAAACACATTCACCATTAATGATGACAGAAACTTGTAGTGCATCTTTTTCATAAACACAAAATGTGGCTCCCTCATTAGAAACCAGGTGACTACCAAGTAGATTATAAGCATCGCTTAAGGTACCGTTATGAAACTTAGTTATAATGTGATCAATCGAATCGCGATCCATTCTAATCCTCCAAATTTAATGTCTCAAACTGAGCTAAGATCGTTTCATAATCAAACCCTTTACTCATCAAGGAGCGGATTATCCGACTTTTCAATTCATAACCTTGGTATTTCTTTTGGTACTTTTGGTATGCTTTCTGAAACTCTTTTTTTATTATATCATCCTGATTATCGTCTTTAAACTGATAACTGTTTAATTCTCTGATGACATCTACATAATCATAACCTTTTTGGAGTAGACTACGTAGAATCTTAGTTTTTAATTGACTCGTCGTCTTTTCTTTGGTTATTTTTTCGTAATACTTAATCACAGATATAATATTATCTGTAATCTTTCTATTATCTATACCACTAATAGCCTTTTGGATAATCGCTTCATCTACTTGTTTATCTTTTAATTCTTTTGCGATAAGTTTAGGTCCTTTTTTATTGATTTCAAATTGTTGCTTAATAT
>JAAZCR010000140.1 GCA_012513195.1 Bacilli bacterium
CTTCTATACGATTATCAACTTGTTTATTTCAACCTTAGTAATCGATAAAATTCATACCCGTCACAATAAACTAACTCTACTAATCGTAACAGATAAGAAGGATGAACTGATTGAAACTCTCCATAAACGCATTTATCGTGGCATTACCATTATTCCAAGTATCGGTGCTTACTCAAGACAAGAAAAAACAATCCTTATGATGGTTATTTCAAGCTTTGAGTTATATAATGTGTTGTCGATTATTAAAGAAGTTGACGATAAAGCCTTCACCAATGTTTTTAAGAGTCAAGCGGTTTATGGAAATTTTTATAAACATCGGTTAGATTAGGTGATTTTTATGGCAATTAAAGTTAAAATCTTTGATGAAGAACATGAAAAAGATTTAGAAGAAAGTATCAATGCGTTTTTAGAAAAAATTGATGAAAAAGATTTAATTGATATCAAATACCAAGTAAGTAATTTTTACGATCATCGTAATCAGATCTATTGTTACTCAGCGATGATTATATATCGAGATAAGAAAAAGGATGATGATTAATGAGTGTTAAAAGATTCGAAGAAGTAGCTTTATCGTTCTTCCCACAAGCAACCCTTGATTTCTTTAATGATGGGATTCAATTTGGCTTTAATAATTATCATGTAAAAGAAGTAAATAGAATCGGTTATAGTGTTAACTTAACACCTGATATTCTTAAAGAAGCGCTTGAAAAGCAAGTTGGTTTAATCTTAACCCACCACAATATTTGGGAAGACCATTTTGAAATGCGAGAAGCCTGTTTGAAGTTTTTAGAAGAACATAACCTCATTCACTTCTTCAACCACTTACCTTTAGATGCGAGTGAGTTTGGTCCTTCCTATGCGTTAGCGGAGCGATTAGGATTAGAAGTCACTGACCGCATTAGTTTCTATGAAGGTTTCTATTTTGGAGTAGTAGGTAATCTTCAACCGCAAACGCTAGATGAACTTACAAAAAGGTTAGAAAATGTCTTGGGTCATAAGGTAAGAGTGTGGAAGAATAATGATCGAATGATTAAGCGAGTCGGTATTGTCTCTGGTAGTGGGAAAGATCTCGCTAGTCTGCATGAAGCTAAAGCGTTAGGTTGTGATGCTTACATTACAGGAGAAAAATCATTAACCACCCTCTTATATGCGCGCCATATTGGGTTAAACTTTTTATTAGGGAGTCATACTTTCACCGAAATTGATGGAATGCGAAAGTATGCCCATTTAATCAAAGCGAAAATGCCCGATGTGGAAATAATCGAGCTTAAAGAAGAGTGGATTGAGTAGGATGACAAAAGTAAGAAAACTAGCGTTAGAGATTATTAATCAAGTATTGTTAGAGGATGCATATAGTAATCTCTTGCTTAGTGAAGTGTTAAATAAATATCACTTAAAAGATGTTGATAAACGCCTACTAACGGAGTTAGTGTATGGCACAATTACTTATTTACTTACCTTAGATTATTATTTAAGTAAGTACATAGGAAGTAAAAAAGTCGATGATGTGATACGAAATATTCTTAGAATGGCTGTGTATCAAATCGTTTATTTAGACCGTATTCCTAATCATGCGATCGTTAATGAAGCAGTAGAACTAGCCAAAGAATATAAACAAGAAGCTTCATCCTTTGTGAATGGCGTATTACGTTCCTTTCTTCGTAATGGTATACAAGACATAAATAATATTAGTGATGATGTGGAAAGACTCGCCATTAGCACTAGCCATCCTTTGTGGCTTGTTAGAATGTGGGTTAAACAATATGGTTATGAGTTAACGGAAAAAGTTTGTAAACTAAATAACCAAAAACCGCATCAATATATCAGGTTAAACTTATATAAAGATACTAGAGAAAATATTCTCAAAAAATTAACTGAATATGAAATAAAATATGAAGAAACCACTCTAAAAGAAGTAATAAGAGTCTTAGATGAAAATATTGCGCATACCTCTTTATATAAGGATGGTTTGGTGTATATTCAAGATTTAAGTAGTAGTCATGTTGCTCGTATTCTTGACCCAAAACCTCAAGAAAGCATCATTGATGTTTGTGCTGCCCCTGGAGGAAAGACTACTCATATTGCTGAATTGATGCATAATGATGGAAAAGTTTATGCTTGCGATATTCATGAACATAAAATCGAACTCATCAAGGAACATCAAGAACGCTTAGGCTTAAGTTGTATTAAACCAGTCCTGTGTGATGCGCGTAAGCTTACAGATATCTTTCCACCCCAAAGTTTTAATCGCGTGTTAGTTGATGCCCCTTGTAGTGGGTTTGGAGTTATTCGAAGAAAACCCGAGATTAAATATAATAAAAAACCAACTGATTTAGATGAAATCATTGTTCTTCAAAAAGAAATCATTGATGAAGCGGTTAAATTAGTTAAACCCAATGGTACCTTAGTATATAGTACGTGTACTTTAAATAAAAAAGAAAATGAAAAGATGGTTGAATATATCTTAAGTAAATACCCAACTTTCAAACTAGATAAAGAACCCTTTGAAAAATTATCGTTAAATAGCGAAGGATTTATCCAACTTATCGATCAAATTGACGATGCTGATATTTTCTTCATCGCTTGTTTTAAAAAAGATGCATAATTACTCCTTTATATCCGACAATATAAGTGATATAAAGGAGTTTTTACTATGAGCAAAAGAATTACGATGTTAATGGCTTGTATGGTGGGAAGCGTCTTTAATTTTTACTTTTTACTCGATCATCGTGTTAGATTATTAGAACTAACCAAAACTTATTATCTTTCCATTTATATTAATCATGGTCTTTTCTATTTTTCTTTAATTTTAATATTGGTTTGTTTCATTATGCGGCAAAAACATTTTCGTCTTGTAGGAATTATTTTAGTATTAGTTGGTTTATTGTATTTAGTTTTGTTTCTTACCTTTGAAAAGGGAAATTACCTTTATTTAATTCCATTATGTTTGTATATTGTATCAGGTTATTCTTTAATATATTCATCTCATTCTACTTAAATCTCCCTTCAGGGAGATTTAATTTTAACATCAGAACTTTTAATTATTCTTGTTTACTATCGTTACAACTTATGATACGATACAAATATGATGAAAATACACCTACATAGGAAACTGAGGAGAGTGTAAACATGTTTAAATTAACCTTTTTAGGTGCTGGTAGTACCGTATTCGCAAAAAATGTTATTGGGGACTGCATCTTAACGCCCGAATTAGGGGAATTTGAAGTGGCGTTATATGATATTGATCCTGTCCGCTTAGAAGATTCATATCGGATGTTAAATACCATCAACAACACTCATAAGGGTAAAGCAATTATCAAAAAGTATTATGACAGAAAAGAAGCATTGCGTGGGGCAAAATATATCGTCAATGCGATTCAAGTTGGTGGCTATGAGCCTTGTACAGTAACTGATTTTGAAGTGCCAAAAAAATATGGCTTAAGACAAACCATCGGGGATACTTTAGGAATCGGTGGCATTTTCCGGGCTTTAAGAACTATTCCAGTATTAGAAGACTTTGCGAAAGATATCCACGAAGTCTGCCCTGACGCTTTATTCTTAAACTATACTAATCCCATGGCCATTCTAACAGGCTACATGGAAGAAGTACTTGGCTTACGGGTTATTGGTTTATGCCATAGTGTTCAAGGTTGTGTACCTGGCTTACTCGGTACCGTCGGAATGTCCGAATATGTTTCTAAATGTAAATGGAAGATTGCGGGAATCAACCATCAAGCGTGGTTATTAGAAATTACCGATGAACAAGGTAATGATTTATATCCTGAAATTAAGAGACGTTCTTTAAGTGGTGAGTATGACTTAAGTTGGGATTTAGTCCGTCATGATATCATGCATCGCTTCGGTTATTATGTTACTGAGTCCAGTGAACATAGTGCGGAATATTTACCTTGGTATATTAAATCCAAATATCCTGAACTAATTGACAAGTATAAGATACCTTTAGATGAATATCCACGCCGTTGTATTAATCAAATCAATGGTTGGATTAAACTACGGGAAGAATTAGTTGAAACAAATTATCTCGAACATCATAAGAGCCATGAATATGCTGCTCATATCATTAAAGCAATGGAAACTGATGAACCTTACCGTGTGCATGGTAATGTGGTAAACAAAGGGTTATTCATCACTAATTTACCTAAACGTGCTTGTGTTGAAGTACCATGCATGATTGATAAGAACGGAGTTAATCCATGTTATGTAGGTGAATTACCACTTCAATGTGCCGCAATTAACTTAACTAACATTAATGTGCAATTATTAACCATTGAAGCTGCCCGCACGCGTAAAAAAGTATACATCTATCAAGCAGCTTATATGGATCCGCATACTTCTAGTGAATTATCCCTTGATGATATAAAGAATCTATGTGATGACTTAATTGAAGCACATAAAGGTTGGTTACCAGAATTTAAATAATTAAAATAAGAAGGATAAATAAGAATTAAATTACTTTTAAAATTATTTGATGACTAAATCCCCACTTTTGTGGGGATTTAGTTATTTACTGATACATTTACTTTAATTCTTATGAAAATGTGTTAAAATATAAATTGGTGAAGTTAATGAAAACAAATATTTACTCATATACAATTGAAGAATTAGAAAATTATTTCTTGAATCTTAATGAAAAGAAATATCGAGCTAGTCAAGTATTTGATTGGTTATATAATAAACGCGTTGACTCCTTTGAACAAATGACTAACTTACCTAAAACCTTAATCAATAAACTCAATGAAAACTTCGATATTGAAATACTTAAACTCGATACCTTACAGGTATCCAAAGATGGAACAAAGAAGTTTTTATTTGAGTTACGAGATGGACATTATATCGAAAGTGTTCTAATGGAACATGATTATGGTTATTCCGTCTGTGTTACCACCCAAGTTGGTTGTCGCATGGGTTGTACTTTCTGTGCTTCAACGCTTGGTGGACTCGCAAGAAATCTCGATAGCGGAGAAATTGTTAGTCAGGTCGTCGAAATCCAAAAACATCTCGATGATTATAATGAAAGAGTAAGCAGTGTTGTCATTATGGGTAGTGGTGAACCTTTTGATAATTTTGACAACACGATGAAATTTATCAAAATCATCAATCATGAAAAAACCCTTAATATCGGCGCAAGACATATTACGGTTTCGACTTGTGGGATTGTCCCGAAGATTTATGAGTTTGCGGACATGAAACTCCAAGTTACCTTAGCGATTTCGCTTCATGCGACTACAAATCTAACGCGGAGCATGATCATGCCCATTAATCGAGCTTATCCATTAGAAAAACTCATGGAAGCTGTGAAATATTATAATGAAGTTACTGATAAAAGAGTAAGTTTCGAGTTTGGTTTACTAAATGGTATTAATGATAATGAAGAAGAGGCTAGAAGATTAGCTGCTTTAGTTAAACCGTTAATATGTCATGTCAATATCATTCCGATAAACTATGTCTTTGAACGAGGTTATGAAAAACCAAGTCAAGAACGCATTAACGCGTTCGTTAAGGTGTTAGAAGATGAAGGCATTAATGTGACAGTAAGACGAGAAAAAGGTGCTGATATCGATGCAGCTTGTGGACAATTACGTGCGAAAAAAGCTAAGTTATTAGAGAAGGAGTAGGTATGCCAAAGGGATTAATCGTTAAAGCGCTCAGTGGATTCTACTACGTAGAAGAAGAGGAATCAAAAGATATATATGAATGTCGCGGGCGTGGTGTTTTCCGCAACATTAACATCACCCCTTTAGTAGGTGATCGTGTTACTTTTACAGTCACTGGACCTTATCAAGGATATATTACTGAAATTAGCGAACGGAAAAACATGTTAGTACGTCCA
>JAAZCR010000141.1 GCA_012513195.1 Bacilli bacterium
ACCTAAGAATAAGAGATCACTTCGCTCATTATCGATGATTTCACTAGCCATTTCTGGTGTTGTCACTAAACCACCAGCAACGGTTAATAAGCCAGTAGCTTGTTTTATTTGTTCGGCATATTTCACTTGATAACCTGGGTAAGCATTAATCTTCGCATCACTGACAACACCACCAGTACTACAATCGATAATATCAACATCATCCTTAATGAAGTTAATAATGTCAATGATATCCTTAACGGTATTGCCACCTTCTTTAAAGTCCATAGCTGATACTCTTACCATCAACGGTTTTTCTTGTGGCCATACCTCTCTAACAGCCTTGATAATTTCGACGAGGATCCGTGCACGATTTTCTACACTTCCACCATATTCATCAGTACGCTTATTGGTGAGTGGTGATAAAAATTGGTTGATTAAATAACCATGCGCTGCATGAATTTCAATAATGTCAAATCCCGCTAATTTAGCCCTTAAAGCTGCATCTTTAAAACTCTTTACTACCGTTTTAATATCTTCTTTTGTCATTTCTTTTGGTACTTGATAGCGTTCGCTAAACTGTATCGGGCTTGCGGAAATAATCTCTTCACCAGGTAATTCTGCTTTTCTTCCCGCATGAGCAAGTTGAATCCCAATTTTCGCACCATATCCTTTTACTTCATCTGTTAGATGCTTAAACCCTTCAATAAAGGCATCATCCCAAATGCCTAAATCATTGACAGTAATACGACCACGAGATTCAACAGCAGTCGCTTCTACAATGATTAATCCAACTCCACCAATAGCACGCGTATTATAGTGAAGGAAGTGGAAGGGTGTTAAGTGCCCATCGCCTTTAGTGCTGTACATGCACATGGGTGCCATGACAAAGCGATTCTTTAAAGTTAGATCTTTAATCGTAATTGGGGAAAATAATTTACTCATTGTTTACCTCCATCCAAATGATTTATAAACATGTTATTTTATCACAAAATATTTATGAAGATACAAAGGAGAATGAATATGAAGAAAAAATTGAACTACATCTTAATAAGTGTCTTTCTTGTGCATCTTGCTGATTATATATATATCCCCATCCTCCCAATACTACTAAGCAAAAGTCAAAACCTTAGTTATCGCCAAATTGGTTTCCTTATTGGGATAGGTAGCATCTTTTACCAACTTAGTTCGTTAATCTGCGGTTTTCTTTCCGATAAAATCGGGAAAAAGATTATTCTCATCACTGGCATTTTTCTTACATCTGGAAGTTTAATTGGATACGGAGTGAGTAAATCTTATTATACTCTCTTAATTTTTGAAATCCTTAAAGGATTAGGTTCAGGTGTTTTTCCACCACTTCTTAAAGCACTAATCTCATCCTTAGAGGTTGATAAGACATCAGCATTCGCTAAACGTGGTATAATGGCGAATATGGGAGTAGCTCTAGGTGGTTTAGTACCTTTATTATTTACGAATTTAGCATTCCCCATTTATTTTCTGATATCCGCACTTATCTATGGTTTAATTCTAATATTTGTCTTTAAATTACCTAACACCAAGTATTATCGTACCAACTTATCCTTTTCCCAACTCGTTCATAATCGCAAGTTTATTTATCTAAATCTTTTTGCTTTCATCATCTGGGCACTATATATTCAACTACGCGTTATCTTACCTTTAAAAGTCGCAAATATAAGAATGGTTGGTTTAATATTTACTTTAACGAGTTCCTTTGTCATAATTACGCAAAAATTTATCGCGCAAAATGTCATTAAAAAGATACCTTATCGAACTTCTCTTAGTATTGGTGTTATTTCCTTCGGCATAGGGTTATTATTAATGGGACAGGTTAAATCCTTTATTTTACTACTGCTTAGTTCTTTAATCTTCATTATAGGTGAAATGTTTATTGCCCCTAGTCTAGATGCTTTAACAAGTAAATTCGCTAAGGAAGAAATAACTGGGGCTTATTATAGTGTATCTCATTTAAGTTTTGGTTTAGGCAGTGCTTTTGGTAGTTGGTTTAGTGGTGAACTAGTCCAACATTTTGGTATAAACAATTACTTGCCTTGGTTAATTCTCTTCATAATGGCAATATTGACTTCAGTAATTATTCATCTAAGTAAATCGAAATTAACACTTTTATTATAACACTTTTTTAATACTAAACAAAAAATAAACCTCGCGGTTTATTTTTTGTTTATATATTTATTATACTTGCAGTTCATTATTATTATAAATTATACGTTAATTATTCATTTTTATAAACTTTCCACAATAATTTCCCATTTTCATCTAAATAAGTTAAGTATGTAAGATTCGATGCTTCTTCATAAGCAATCATTTTGATATATGTTTTATTGTGATAGTTAATTTGAATGTACTTTAATGGAGTAATTTCTTTATAAACTCGATTACCTTGATAATCATAAATTACATAAGATTGATAGGAATCCTTTTCATTAAGCGCAAAGAATACACCACAATCAGTAAAATCATCGCCTACTTTCGAGGAAATCGTAAAGTAATCTTCTACATCATTAATATTGAGATATTTATTAATAGTCTTATTAACAGTTAAGACTCGCCCTTGATTGACGCTACCGATATAATCGTAGGCATACTGGATTATTAACTCACCATTACTGTCAATTAAACCAGCTTTTGTATCTATAACCACTACTGCATATCCATTATAGAAATCCTTGGCGATTTTAAAACCATCAAGTTGAAATACCTCACCATTAGATCTTATATAATTGTATTTGTTATATTTTTTTACACGCGCAATTCCATCGAAGAATGGATATGCTTCCTCATAAAAAGGCTCAAGGATAATTGCACCATTGGGGGCCATATAACCCCATTTATTATCAATTCTAAATGGGATCATCTCAAAATGAGAAAAATAGATGTCTTGAAAATCTAAACTAATTATATACTCATTAATGACTTCGTCAAATTGAGGTTCAACAACATAATCACCATTTTTATCAATAATACCAATCTTATTATCATGATATACAAATGCATAACCATTCATGAAACTATAATTAAATCCTTCATGATAAGTGAATTTTATATCAATGGCTACGTTACCTTGAGTATCAATATAACCTACCATGTCATCAAGTACAACATAAGCCAACCCTTCTGAGAATTTACTTACAAGATCATATTTTATTTCATTGATAATATCGTAATCTTTCTCATTGTCGTTATATTTAATCAATCCACTAAAATTGACCGATTCAATGTAGTAAATGGCTTCGCCTAAATACTGAATATTATGATAGATAGTATTGAGAATCTTTTCGCCACGTGTATTAATTAAACCGTATCGATTATTCTTCTTCACAATCGCTAAGTAATTTTCATCAAAATCATATGTTTCTTCATATTCAAAAGGTATCGCTACTTCAACATAAGTATCAATATAACCCCAATATTCTCTTCTTTCATCAAACTCATAATAAGCGACAGGTAATAGAACTTCATCTAAAGCTCGCACCCGTGGTGTTTTTTCAATGTTGTTTTTGGGGATATAGTCAATCGCATAACCATTGGTGAGATAATAAACTATCGTGAAAAATGTGAATATTCCTATTAGTGTGAAGGTAATAATTACTGTTCGTGCTTTCATTTTACCACCCATATCATCTTTTATTACACGCTTATTTAATATTATAATATAAATTTGGTAAATAGACTATCGTTTTTCAGAATTTATTGTTTAATGACCTAATAATCCTGCTGAAAACTCTTCATCTTTACTATTTATGAAAGTTATCTAGTATGTAACAATTTCTACAAAGAAAAATGATAGTAAGTTTATAAAGGAAGTATTGATGATATTTAACCTATCGCTAACATCAAAATTATATTAATAGTACCTTTATTGAGTTCAAATTGAATGTTATAATGTTAGCGAGGTGTTATAAATGGATGACAAAGACTTACAATATTTCATCAATAGAAAACGGAGTTTAGAGAAACGCGCAATTATTGGTTATATTTTGGTGGGTATTAGTTTCATTCTATGGGTACCATTAGGAGCTGCAACTATGGGGCAATCCGTACCACTATTATTAATTAGTTTTATTGGTGGGGGATTTATCGTTATATCTGCAACGAGAAAATTTAAAGAGTTAAGCCATGAGTTTAAAAGTAAGTATCTCGTTAAAGAGATTGAGAAAATATATCCTGGTTGTGAATATGACCCTCGTAAAGGCTTTACATCTGATGAAATCTACGGTGCGAAAATCCTACGACGAGCCAGTCGCTTTTATTCAGAAGACTATATGAAAGGTATCTATGAAGGTGTAGCCTTTGAAGCAGCTGATGTAACTTTAGAAGATGTTCACAATAACGGTAAACAGACTACTACAGTTACCGTATTCATGGGGCGAGTTTATAAGTTTCAATTTAACAAAAAGTTTAGATCTAACATCATCATTAATCAACCTTCCTTTTTCAATCATCTTTTTGGTTGGAAACGCGTAAAAACCGAGTCAGTGGAATTTAACAAAGAATTAACTGTATACTCTGATGATGAGTATGAAGCATTTTATGTTCTTACCCCTCATTTAATGGAAAAACTCTTAGAACTTGATCGGAAATATCATGACCGTATTTGTTTCTCATTTATTAACAATCGCCTCTATATCGCCATTGATACGAGAGTTGATACTTTCGATTTGAAGATGTTTCGTCAGTTCGATAATAATATTCTTAACGAATATCGTGACCAATTAAATGATATTAAAGACTTTATTCATCATTTAAATCTTGATCGGAAATTATTTGAGGAATAAAAAAACATACAAGGGTATCATAGTGATACCCTTGTATGTTTTATTTATCTCTTACTCTTTTAGCCATCATTATATCTGGTTTACCTAACCCATTAGCATCAGGTACTACTCCTACAATCTTGAAACCATTCTTAAGGTAAAATTCATAAGGATGATTATTAAGGTTCTTGATATTTTTTATCTTATCCCATAAATCCTCATACAAATCCTGATTAGAAAGACTAGTTTGGTTGTATTCATCATCACTACCTAAATAGATAGTATAAGCACCACGTTTCTTTACTTCTTCTTCAAAAACTCGTATAAGTTGGGTGCCATAACCTTTCTTTTTATATTCATGATGAATAACAAGAGGATGTAATTCATAAACATTTCCATTGTATGTAGGAATGCCACCAATAAGTCCTATTAATATATCATCTATTACTACCCCAAGCAATATACGTTCCTCACTTAGTAATAATTCCACCTCTTGGGTAGCATCTTCGATATTCGCATAACAAGCAAATGTAGTTTGTAATAGTTCGATCATTTGCTTAATATACGGTTTTCCATCTTTAATTAAGTCGACGATTTTCATCCAGTTTATTCCTTTCATCTAAACCTTTCTTCCATGCGATAAAGGTTACAACTATTAAGAGTAAAATATAAGGATAGATGAATAGTGGGAATAATGTCACGGCATAATGAATACCCGCCATGATACCAAGAATTGCGGATATCAAGAAAAATACTAGTGGTTGCCCTTTCGTCGCATTTTCAAAGGGTTGGGAAAATGGTACAAAATTGCCAAATATCCTGTAACAAATCACCGTAAAAATTTGAATTGTAAGGAAAATGGCAACTAAATCAGGAATGATGCGTACACCAAAGAGAATAGTAAAGATGATGCTTTCAAGAACATAAATGGGTATAAGTAAACGTACAAGGAATGCTTTTAGAGCTGCTTTCTTAAAGTCCGAAAGATTCTTTGTTGGCGTACTATAAAAGACCCAGGTCGCTTTATAACTACGTGAAAAACGCAACATATAAGTCACCATTGGCATCATAAACGCACAGAAGTACAAATATAAGTGCGCATTAGAAGTGCTAATCTTCGCTAAATCAAAACCAGATTGGAACATGAAAATAAAAGGAAAGATCATCGATAAACCTAAAGAAGGATAGACGCGAAGTTTGAATTCCCGTTCCGATTTAAGCATTTGATAGCTAAAGCGATAGAAAGTAAACTCATCTTGAGTTTTGGTGATGAGTTTAGCGATGAACCAGCGTTCTTTCTTATATGGTTTTTGTTTATCAGTTTGATTTAACTTCAATAAACTATTTTCAAAAGTACCAATCGATTTAGTATAAATAATAAAGGCGACGATAGGAATAATAATCGTCAATATTGTTAGGGTAATAATCGATGCTTCAAGATTACCTTCAAAAAGCAATTTATAAGGGGCACCAAACCAGAAAGGCATGAGGAAATAATGATACCATCTAATCGTGATGTTAAAATCTAGTAGTTCGGTTAACTCAAAGGCGCGACCAATGATTTGATAACTAATCGCGATAATTATCGTCATCGTTATTTGAATATAGTTAATAATATCTTTAAGTTTTTCGCCACTAAAGTATTTAAGAATGAATAAGTATAATAAAGTAGTCAACACAATGATAAAAAGGTTTAATAGAATTACTTCAAAAATGAATAACATGGTAAAAAGTAAACCATACACAAAACCTTCAAGAAAACTATATTTTACAAGTAATGCTAGAGTTAACGGACCTACCAAAGATAAAGTTATTAAGAATAAATACCTAAAGATATGGATAAATTTAGCGACTGATAGGACCTTGGGATTAACTGGTTTGGTTAAAATGATTCCCTTATCCCTTACATCAAGTAATACATTAGAAAAATCCGCAATTACAGTCATAAGCAAAAGAAACATTAAAATCCCGAAAATATAAGTCATTAAGACCATTGGGTCATTAATGACGATAGCGATGGGCACCATCGTAAAAAAGCCCATAAATGCATAGATGAAGAGGGAAACGCGAAAATAATCTCTATCAGGTTGCTTCCTTGCTTTCCCCACACTAACTGGTATTCTCCGTGTATCCATGATGAACTTGATTTGAAGAATACGCCTTAAAGTGGGATAATCAACATTAAACTTTTTAAAAATAAATTGAAAACGATCGAGTATTTTAAGCGTTAAAAAATCTTTCATACTATCCCTCGATTACTGATAAGATATTTTTCGCAATTTCCTCATGTTGATTAAATCCTGTTAATTCGTTAAAAATCTGTTCTAAGGTTGAACCATGTACTTGATCTTTTAGCGTTTCAAAACTACCATCCGCCACAATTTGTCCTTTGTTGATGAGAATAATGCGATTACTAATCTTTTCAACTACTTCCATGATATGAGAAGAGTAAAAGATCGTCTTACCTTTTTCACTAAATAGGGAAAGTAGTTCTTTCACAACCATGACAGTATTAGCGTCTAGTCCAGACAAAGGTTCATCTAAGAAAAGTAGATCAGGATTATGTAGCAAACTGGAAATAATAACAACCTTTTGGCGCATACCTTTTGAAAAAGTATTAATACGTTGATCATATACATCTTGAATATCAAATAATTTCAGCAATTCTTTCGCTTTCGCATCTACATCATTATCACTTAAACCATATAAACTACCTATGAATGTTAAATATTCACGAGCGGTTAAACTATCATAAAGATCTGCTACTTCAGGAACATAACCAATTCGCCTTTTATAATCTACATTGCCAAGAGAAATATCTTCGCCGAAAATTTCCACTTTACCCGTATACCCTGTTACTAATCCTAACATGATTTTAACAGTGGTCGATTTCCCAGCTCCATTCGGTCCAATATAACCAATTATCTCTCCTGCTTTTACTTCTAGATTAATGTTATTCAGGACAGGATTATTATCATATTTCATGGATAAATCAGTAATTTTAATAATGTTCATTTTTTCACCTTCCTATACTGCCTTCATTGTACTTTTGATTAATTGTCTTGTCAATTATCAAAAATGTCCTTTTCATTTTGAAATTTCCATACATATATTTATATTAAGAATATCAAGGGTGAAAGTATGGAACTTGACATCAAACTTCTGATGGAAATCATCGGTTTATTCAATAATCTCAAGAAAACTTACTATCTTTTGAAAAGAAAACATGATAATCCTTATCGTAGAATGCCCAAAAGTAAAAATATTAATTACCTGCGCAGTAGTTGGGATAGATTTTGGTTAGGTTAAGATAAAAGGATTACCGTTTAACTGGTAATCCTTTTAGTCCTTCTATTTACCTGATATTAAAACATCCTTAACTTTTACATAAGGATAAATCTCATGACCAAAGTTTACTTGTTCTTTAGATACTTCTACGATATTTGCTAGAGCATCTTTGAGATTTAAAGTAATCATCGTTTCATTTAATGGATACTTGATTTCACCATCTTCGATATAGAAACTATTCTTTAGGACAACAGATAAATCACCATTATTATTTGGATTGCCACCAGAGATGCGATGGACCAATACACCTCGTTTACAATTCTTAATCATGTCCTCTAATGGAGTGTCGCCATTTTCGACGATATAACAACCACCGGTGTTATTACTACGTGGTAATCCTGTCTTCTTGGCACCATATTGGTTAAGAACATAACTTGTTAGCACACCTTTATCGAAAATGGTCATGTTCTTAGCCTCAAAGCCATCACCAGTAACGTGATATCCTTTAGCTATCCGTTCATCTCTAGGAGCAGCATGAAGGGTAAATAGGGGTGATGCTACTTGTTCACCTAGTTTATTGTATAAAGGACTGGTTTTAGAAATAAGTGGCATATTAGATAGATAAACATTTACCACAAAGTATACCAACATGCTCATGCAGTCAGGTGTTATGATGATGTCACCTTTAAATTTATCAGCTACCCCTTGGGTATAAATTTGATTTGTGGTTTCATCTAGCACTTGTTTCAAGGAACCATAACTTAATAAATCTTTTTCTAACTTTCTGACGTAATAAGATGAATAGTTGAAAGAGGAGCTCTTATCCCCTTCTTTGGCCGCAAACAGGCTCGTAAAATCGTAATACCCTTCGGTTTCGGTGAAATCTACACCATTAGAGTTCATTAAATGTTTCGTGCTTACAGTAAACGAGATGGCAGTATCCATAAGTTTAATTGTTGGATAATTAGTTTTAATATTATCCACATAATCTTGTAAAAGGTCAAACATTTTATTTAAATCAGGCTCTAAATCGCCACTCACAAACGTCTTTGGTTCTTGATAAGGGGCGATATCGTAAGCTTCATCAACCTCTGAATTCGCACAAATTTCTACAACATTATCAATTGCCTCATTGATGCTTTGTTCATCGGTTTTATTAATGGAGATTGAGCCTTGTTTTTGATCTTTAATCACCGTTACGGAGTAATTATGATCAATGGTAGTTCGTAACAAAGAGATGCGTCCATTTTCAAGATTTAATTCATATTTGCGGTTGATACTTGTGCTACATTGACACTTATCAACCACCTTTTCTAAACGCGCTAAAGTGTGTTTGAGGATTTCTTTGTTTGCCACATTACTCACCCCCGATATTTACTTTACACTTAATCGATGGTCCACCCATACCAACTGGTATTGGTTGTTTTTTACCACACATACCACCAGTACCTGCCCAAGTCATTTCATCGGATACCATCGTTACACTCTTTAATACTTCAAAAGCTATACCAGAAATCGTTGTATCTTTAATCGCTCGTCCTAATTTACCATTCTTGATTTCATATCCCATGTTGACAGAGAAAGTAAATTCACTAGTTGTATCGGCTTGACCATTCCCTGTTTTCGTTAAGAAATAGCCATCTTCAATAGAAGCAATCATATCTTCTAACTTATCTTTACCTGGTAGAATAGCGGTATTACGCATTCTAATTAGTGGTTCATCATTAAATTGCCATGCTCGCGCGTTGCCTTTTGGTTCTGTGCCAAAAAGACGAGCAGTTTCTTTATTATGCATATAGTTTCTTAAGATACCATTTTCAATAATCACCACATCTTCCGCTACTACCCCTTCATCATCCATATAGATGGGCATAGTGAGGGTCTTGCCGTTATATGTATTGGCAAAATCTACTAGCGTTACTAGTGGTGAGGCTACTTCTTTATTCATGTACTCAGCTGCGATGGATCCACCTAGGACTAAATCGGCTTCAGTAGTATGACCAATCGCTTCATGAGCTAAAATACCAGCGATGTCACTAGCCAGGATAACTTCGCATAATCCTGCTTTTGGCATAACTCCTTCGCTCTTCTTAATTAATTCTTGATACAATGTATCGATTTTAGGGAAGAAGTTTTCAGGATTATCAAGAAAATCTTGTGCTTCTCCTAATCCACCAAAGGCTTCATAGAGATTTACGGGTACACCATCTTTTACTACTGTTAGTTGAACGGGAATGGCAGTACGAGGAATAAAGGAATAAAATTCAACACCATCACTGGTGACTAAGTTCTTTTCCATGGATAAGAATTGAATTCCTACATAGCGTTGCATAACATCTGGATATTTAGTGGCTATATAGTTATCAAGTAATTTAATGAATTCCTTGATTTCTCCTTGACTCAATGGGTGTTTCGTACTGCGAAAATCCTTTTTCATTTTCCCAACAGTTGGATTAAACAATGCCTTTCGTAAATCTAAACGCGAATCTAAAAAACTCGCATTGTTTTCAGCTTCACTTAACACCGCTTGAATTCCAGCATCATTCACTACCGAGTTAGACGCAAAGCCCCAGGAACCATTTTTATATACACGTGCACTAACACCGTGAATGCGATTTTGGCTGTTACTAATCATGTTACCATTAAGAAAAGCCATACTCATTATATTGTTGGATTGCACACGGAGTTCTGTGTATGGTGTTAATAATGCGAGGTATTCTTTAAGATTATTCGTGTTCATACAATCCCCCTTCTTTTAATTGATTATTATAATAATAGCAAATATTTCTCGTTATTAATAGTATTTTTTATAAAAATTACTCAACTTTTAGTTGTGCTTTTTAGACATTTTTTATGATTAAAAGGTTAATTAAACATTTTTACTTTTTTATAAAAATATTATTGTTTTTCGATAATTTTATGTATATAATATTACTAGAATTATCGAAAAACGATAATTTTATTAGGAGGGTTTTATGCTAACTAAAATCTTCTACCATTTCTACGATTATAAGAAAAAACCAATAAACTTAATATCGTGTATATTACTCGCAATTGTACTAGTGATATTAGGATTATTTAATAATTATTCTACAAATGAAAGCACTTTTTCTAGAAGTGAACGAGCAATTATCATCGATATTACTCTCTATCCCTTTATACTAATAAGCAAACTATTAAAATCATTAGCTTTAGCTAGTTCAACAGGAAATCTTATCGCAATAATCATATTGGGACTAATATGTGCCTTGCCTTTAATTAGTTATGTTAGTCGCTGTATCATTACAAGGAAACACTTTTCATTAGGTAGTTTTACTTTTAATATCATTTTAGGCGCAATGATTGGTATAATTATTTACTATTTAATTAATCCTTCGTTAATATCACTACCAAAAGAATTAGTAGAAATCTTAAAGTATGAATATGTTGATGATTTAATTAAGAAAGCATTAGATGATTTTCGCAAAATATTCCTCTGGGTCTTAGTTATCGTTTTAATCCAGATAATCATTCTCTATATTATCTACAATTTAATAAACATTAATAAAAATAATCTAAACCTATTTAAAGCAGCTAAATATTTTTTAATGTTCCAAAGAATATGTTATACAATTCTCTTTATTATAGCTTTCTTTTCACTCCCAGGAATGTTCAAAAATGATTTAATCGGATTAATTAATGCTGAATTTGGTATATTACATATATTTGTATTAATTATAATAAAATATTCATTCTTATATCTTATGACTTTTCTGATGCTAAAAGTATTACGCACCATACATGATCTCTTAGTAAACTTCACAAATGAAATCCTCTTTTCGGTTGAAAATGTGATAATACTTAAAAAATGTAGTCGATTATTCCTTATTAACGCTATCGCTAGTTTCACTTTTCAAATAATATGGAACATTTATCAATTCATTAATAAAAGCAATATCCCCATTGAAGACCTTAAGTTTATCGTTGGCTTCCCTTATGCTTCACTCTTCCTCACACTCCTCTTTTACTTGTTAGCTCTGGTAATGCATCAAAGTTACGAAATTTATACAGAAAATAGTTTAACGATCTAATATGAGTATCTACGTTAATTTAGATGAGATTATCAAGAAAAATAATATTACTTCCAAAGAATTAGCGGAACTTATAGGCATTACCGAAGCTAATCTATCTATCCTCCGCAGTAACAAAGCAAAAGCGATTCGCTTTTCTACTTTAAATAAATTATGCAAAATTCTTCAATGTGAACCAGGCGATATTTTGAAATATATAGATGATAATGAGGAAGGAGAGGAAAGTGAAGATGAATAAATTATGTAAAACTCTTATTTTTCTTTTCACATTACTCATATTAATGGGGTGTCAACTAGTAAAAAACCATCCACTACAAAAGAAACTTCTTTAATCCCTTATGCAACTAAAATAAAACTAGATGATGATACAGTTGATTATTATGTATTTAAAAGAGACTTTTACAATATCAATCAAAATAACGATATAGAAATTGCCTTTTCAACAACTACCTTTATTATGTCCCCATATACTTCTGTAATGGACTATAAAAATTACATCTTTAGAGGTTATTATCGATTTGATAGAGACCGGTATCAATGTGTAACATTAAGTTTTATTTTCTTAAATGAAAATGACGAGTATGAAGAAGGTACGCCTGAAACTTTTTGTGGTGATGAGGCACATATAAGTTATAATTCAGTCTATAATGATAACGTCATCCTTCGTTTTATGGATGTTGATTACCTCGAAAGCTTAGAAGTCGTCGAGTTTGATAATGATAACAACAAGATACTAGTTCATACAATTGATCTAACCAAAGATAATATTACCCTTGCGATTTCTTAAGATATTAAAGATATTATCATTCGCGAAAAATATATTGATGCCAATGGTGAAGTATATTACAACATTAAACGATTTCCCCATGAATGGATAGAGGTGGGGAAACATGAAATCTTTTATCTAGACAAAGAAAATAAACGTCAATTTATTAAGTTAAGTTTTACATTTAGGAACGAGGGCGAATCAGCATGAAACGAATGATTATAATTTTTACCGTCTTAATTACCATTTGCGTTATGTCTAGTTGTAGCATTTTAAAAAAATTATTCGGACCAACACAAACGTCCAACAATCTACCTATTAGTGACTATATTGGTATAAAAATCACACTCTTAGACGACACATTTGAAAACTCAGTGGATGAGTACTACTACGTTAATGGTGAAAAAACTCCATACATCCATGATATAGTTGTATTAGACAATTATGATTTTGACGTTCATCATGTCAAACATCTTATTGATGTTTATACATCGAAAAAATTTAATTATTATAAAATCGCAACATTAATTAAAGAAAACAATATAATCAAAACATTAGATTCATCTGATAGTTCGTGTTCAAATGTAGATGGAAGAGATCTTATTTCATATAGAACCATTACCTATGATTATGTAAGTAACAATAGGAAAGAAAGAATTACCTTTAATGTAACTATATTAATTGTTCCTGAACTTATAAAATATACCTTAATTGAGTATGACCAAAACCATAATAAGATTGTTTCTAACACCTATGATATAAGTAATTTACCAACTGAATATACACTTAATTCCAATACAGCCTATTGTCGCATTATTCATGAATACAAACAACTTACTGAGACTCAAGTTATTGAAAAAATTGTTGATCGTAACCAAATGTTAATGTTACAATAAAAGCAACCTATTTGTTCGCAAGAAATTTACCAATATTGGTAGTTTTCTCACGCTCAAAATTGGTAATTTTTATATTGACATTAACACCAAATAGCTGAAGGATATAGCGATTATGTATATAATCTTATCAAAGATAACGAACGAAAATTTTACGAAATTAAATTAATAATATGATACGATTATCCTAGGTTTAAGTATATTATTATGTAAAAACAGATTTAGGAGGAATTATGTTAACCAAAATTTTCTACCATTTCTATAATTACAAGAAAAGCGCGCTTAACCTAATATCGTTTATTCTACTTGCAGTTGTGTTGGTAGTATTAGGCTTAATAAGTAACTTTACCGCAAATAGTATCTCTGTTATCTTTGAAGTTATCATGTATCCTTTTAAACTGATAAGCGATTTACTAAGGTATCTATCTTTATCTGGTACAGTAGGTAACCTCATTTCGTTAATCATCTTTGGTTTAATCTCGCTATTACCATTAATTCTATATGTTTATCAAACATTAAAAAGTAAACATCGAGTTAACATCGTTAGTTTGGTATTTTATCTTATTATTAGTATACTTATCGGAGTAATCATATATTATTTGATTAACCCTGAACTAATAACCAGACCTCTAGATAACTTTGATTATTTAAAAGATATCTTACAAATCTATCTTGATTATTATCGTAAAACTATTCAACTAGGATTAATCTTTATCACGCTTATCATTGTCGTTTTATATCTTACTTATCGTTTCTTAGTAAAAACAAAACAAACATCTCTAAACCTCTTTAAAGCAGCTAAATATTTACTAGTGATTCAAAGACTTAGTTATACCATCCTCTTCATCGTAACCTTCTATATTTTACCAATACTAATTAAAAGTGAGGTAAAAGGTATAGCGGATATTCAACATGGAAAAGGGCACATGATTTTCTTAATCTTTATCAAATATGCATTTTATTACTTGATAACGTATCTATGGTTTAAAATATTACGTAATATCCATGACCTATTAACTAATTACACCCAGGAAATCCTTTTCGAAAAAGAGAATGTCGTCTTATTCAAAAAATGTAGCGTGCTTTTCTTAATTAATTTCATCGCAAATCTTACTTATCAACTAATTTACAATGCATATCAACTAATCTTTAAGAATTACATTCAAAACATCAGTTTATCCTTTGACTTCCCTTTGAGTTCACTTGTACTCACATTAGTGTTTTATTTACTAGCCCTTTGGATGCATCAAAGCTATGAAATCTATACAGAAAACAAGCTTACAATTTAAAGAACGGGAGAGGATTAAACTATGTTCAAATGGATCAAATATTTACTTCTTCCATTTACTATCTTTTTCTTAATTGGATGTCAACTGGCAGTTAATACTTCTTCTAATACTACGTCAACTATTTCTAGTAAATATGACAAACCCTATGCGTTACAAATCAAATTAGATGAAGATACAATTGATTATTATCTTATTACTCTATTTCACGACTTTACTGAAGAAGATTTACTTTCATCAAGTAATTTTATAAAAGATATCCACATAAGTATTATTTACAGTGACCAAGAACACATAACGGCTACTTATCTTTTTGATCGGGATCGTTATGAATGCATTACGCTAAGTTATCTCTTCTTAAACGATAATAAAGAAATATTCGAGGGGCCAGAAGAAACCTTCTGTCAAGACCAGGCTTATTTAACATATAATTCATCAACTTATTTACATACCGTTACATTAACATTAAAAGATGTTGATTATCTTGACAATATTGAGATTGTAGAATATGATAATGAGTTCAATAAACTTCGAAGTAATACCTTAGAACTATCGCAAAAAGAGATATCATATGTAATCTCTAAAGATACAGATAAGTTTCTCATTATCCAAAAATACATTGATGCGCATGGTGAAGTTTATTATCTGCGCGAACATTTTAATCGCAGTAGTATAGAAAAAGGTTATTTTGACTATTTCTATTATACAGTTGTAAGTTTAAATCAAACAAATGAGCGTCAATTGTCTATTATTAAATTTACAATAGAAGATGAGGATATATGATGAAAAGATTATCTTTAATTCTTTTATTTCTATTATTATCCTTTTCTATCGCTGGTTGTAAGGTAGCTAAAACAACTACAACAACCACCAATCAATCGATAGAACCTTTCAAAGAATTTGTGGGAGTAAAGATCACATTAATGGATAAACCTTCTTATGAAAACCCCAATTATGTTCATGACTACTATTATATTGGTGAAGATTTAAGTCCTTACATTTATGATTTAAAAATCAATGAATATATCGATGACGAGAACGCTGAAGTAACTGAATATCATATCTACTACCATATGACACCTAAGTATTATTGCTTTACTTATTCAATATTAATAAAAGAAAATGACGAAATAGTAGAACGTGAACAGCTCATTCCTCATTGTACTTATGGTCAAGTTATTTCACAAGTAACACGAAGTATAAATTATGGCTATAAAGTAAATGATATTAATAAAAAAATTATCTTTAAAGTAACCTTCACACCAATGCCAGAATTAATCAGTTATACTGTAACTGAGTTTAATGATAACAATGAAAAAATAAATACTACGACCATTACCTTAGATGACTTAGATGATCTACATCAAGAAATAATTCTTAGTGACGATACCGCTTATTGTATCATCAATTACGAATATAATGATAATATAGTTGCTACACCTAAAACCGATACAAAAATAATTGGACGAAATACCATTATTAAAGGATATACTCACCGAATTTATACCGTCATCAATGATGGTGAACGAGCATATTATGACATAACAATAAAATATGAAGAATGAGAAATAAAATATCGAACCATTCGGTTCGATATTTTTTGTTAAATTGAATTTTTTTATAATGGTTGTTATAATATTGAGGTTGTAGTATCTTATACGGAGGAACTTATGATACAAGTTCAAGGAATATCGAAAACATTTTACATCGCTAAACGAGACAAATGCGTTATCGAGGCACTTAAACATCTAGTTAAACGGGAATATGCCGCTGTAAAGGCCTTAGATAACGTCTCTTTTAATATTAAGCAGGGGGAAATTGTGGGCTATATTGGTCCTAATGGAGCTGGTAAGTCCACTACCATAAAAATAATTAGTGGTATCTTAGTGCCTGATCAAGGAACCTGTAACATCTTAGGATATACCCCTTGGAAGGATCGGAAAGAATATGTTAAACATATTGGTGTTGTTTTTGGCCAACGCACGCAATTATGGTGGGATGTTCCAGTAATTGATTCGTATGAACTACTGAAAGATATTTATAAGATTCCAACTAATACCTATCAAAATAATCTTGAACTACTTACAAATACTTTAGAACTAAAAGAATTATTATATAAACCAGTTCGTCAACTTAGTTTAGGGGAAAGAATGCGCTGTGAAATTGGTGCTTCCTTGTTACATGATCCTAAGATTTTATTCCTTGATGAGCCCACTATTGGTTTAGATGCAGTATCGAAAAAAGCAGTTCGTAATTTCATTAAAACGATTAATCAAGAGAAACAAGTAACGGTAATCCTTACTACCCATGACATGCGCGATATTGAAGAACTGGTAAATCGCATCATTCTCATTGGAAAAGGTAAGATTTTACTAGATGGCTCATTAAATGAAGTAAAATTAAAGTTCGGTGGCGAAAAAACGATATTAATAACTTACTCTAATCAGCATAAACCATTTGATTTCCCCGTTGAAAGAATTAATGGTAATCAATTACGGTTGTTAATTGATACAAACAAACAGTCGCTACCGCAAATCATTGATATGGTTTCTGAGTATGTTCAAATTGAAGATATCGACATTAATCATCTGCCCATAGAAGATATCATTGTGAAACTATATAAGGAGTATCAGTTATGAGGAGTTACTTAGCCCTCTTTCAGATGCGATTTATCCGCGGTTTACAGTATCGCACTGCTGCTTTAGCGGGAATTTTTACCCAGTTCTTTTGGGGCTTTATGCACATCATGATCTTTGAAGCTTTTTATACTAGTAGTAGTGCTACGCAACCCATAAATTTTCATCAATTAGTTAACATGTTGTGGCTACAACAAGCGTTTCTCGCATTTATCATGTTGTGGTTTCGTGATAATGAAATAATTAATCAAATTATTAAAGGTGACATTGCGATCGAACTCTTACGACCAATTAAGCTCTATGAGTTTTGGTACTCAAGACTCCTCGCACAGCGCTCCTCTAGTGCCATGTTACGATTTTTACCCATCCTAATTGTAGCCTTCTTGCTACCCTATCCCTATAACTTCGTCCTGCCTCAAGATATTATCAGTTTTCTCTTATTCATTGTGACCCTATGCTTAGGGGTATTAATCGTCGTAGCTCTTTCGATGTTGATTTATATCTCAATGTTTTATACTTTGTCAGGAACAGGCTCTATTCTCATTTTTGGTGTTATCGGTGAATTCCTCGCTGGTTTAATTATTCCCATTCCCTTAATGCCAGAAGCATTACAACGAATTGTATATCTTTTACCTTTCCGTTATACTACTGACCTGCCATTTCGAATATATGTAGGAAGTATTCCTCGCCGCGAAGCTTTAATTAGTATCTGCATTCAAGTCATTTGGCTTATCATTCTATATATAATCGGCAAATTATGGATGAGTAAAGCGTTAAAACGCTTAGTCATCCAAGGAGGATAAATCATGCTTTATTGGAAATATGTCAAAATCTTATTTAAGAGTCAGTTAGAATACCGTACTAGTTTTATTCTTCTTTCCATTGGGCAAATCTTTGTCCCCTTTTCTGTCTTTTTAGGCATGTATTTTCTGTTTCAACGCTTTAACGAAATAAAGGGCTTTACCTTGTGGGAGGTAGCCCTTTGTTACGGAATTATTCATATTGCCTTTTCTTTAAGTGAATGTTTTGCGCGGGGCTTCGATAATTTTTCTCGCTTAGTTGTAACAGGTGACTTTGACCGCATCCTAGTTAGACCACGGTCAACAATAGTGCAAGTTCTAGGAAGTCAATTTGAATTTACCCGTATTGGTCGTTTATTTCAAGCAGTGGTCATTTTTATTATTGCACTTACAAAAGTGCAAATTGATTGGAATATCATTAAGATACTCACATTTATATTAATGATTATTAGTGGCATCTTTATTTTTGCGGGAATTTACATGATTGGTGCAACACTATGTTTCTTTACTATTGAAGGGTTAGAAGTAATCAATATCCTAACTGATGGAGGAAGAGAAATCTCCCAATATCCCATCAATATATATAAGGATTGGGTGAAAAAGCTTTTTACCTTTGTAATACCTTATGGTGTAGTTAATTACTTACCACTTCTTTATGTCTTAGGTAAAAATAATCAGGTCATTTATGCCTTTACTCCCTTACTAGGCATACTCTTTATCATCCCTTGCATTTTGATATGGAATTATGGCGTTAAACATTACTTATCTACAGGTTCCTAAGATGTGAGGTTAGTTAGCCATCTTTTCTTTTTATATAATGCCATACTAATAGTCGCATTTAAGATCCTGGTCGCTTCTACCGCCAAAAAGAGTGGTAAGATGGGGAAATGAAGAACATAACCACAGATTATGGCAACAGGTACTTTCACTATCCACATGAAAATGGCATCTAAAAGTAAAACTTCATATACCCTTCCCCCACTCCGTAACACAAAGAAGGGTATCCTTGTTAACATCGTTACTGGAGCCATAAAGGCGTGGATAAGAATTGCATATGTTGTTAATACCTTAGTTTGGGGTTGGATATTGTAGAAGTGTGGAACGATGAAGGAAATGATGCTTAAGATAAAGGTTATGATGATTCCCATCCCTACTGAATAGCCTAACAAGTAATTAGCGTTATCTTCGGCTTCTTTAAGTTCATTATTACCTAAATGGATACCAACAAAGATATTAGCTGCTGTACCTAAGCCACTAGCGAGTATATAGACAATCTGACTTATCACATCAGCAATATTAATAACGGCGATTTCCTTTTGCCCTAAGTTGCTGTAGGTTTTAAAGATAATGGTTAATGCTGAAG
>JAAZCR010000142.1 GCA_012513195.1 Bacilli bacterium
CAACAAGTCTTTGGTTCAGGTACTTCCCTTGATACCGCCCGTTTACGCTATCTTTTATCATCTTATTTGAAAGTTGATAGTAAGAATATTCATGCTTATATTATTGGGGAACATGGTGATAGTGAGTTTCCTGTGTGGAGTAATGCCTATGTTGGAGTTAAACCATTGCTTGATGTTATTAGCGAACATCCCGAATATAGTTTTGCGGATTTAGAGAGTATCTATGTTGATGTTCGTGATGCAGCATATAAGATTATCGAACGGAAGAAATCTACCTATTATGGCATCGGCATGGCTTTAGCCTATATCACTAAAGCGATATTTAACGATGCTAATAGTATCATACCTGTCAGTGTCTATATCGATGATTATTATGGTGTTAAAGATATTTATATCGGTATGCCAGCAATTATTAATCGAAAAGGTATTAGGGAAATCCTCAAATTCAACATGGATAAGCTGGATCAAGAAAAATTCTATAATAGCGGGATGATTTTGAAGAAATTAATTGATGAATTAGAGTTATAGATAATTAAAGAAGCGCTATGCTTCTTTTTTTTATAACTATTTTGTGATACAATGATTTTGTCTAATGTATTTACTTTAAACATATCTGTTTTTGTGAGATAATATATTAGAAAAATAAAGTGAGGTATGTCAATGAGAGGATTATTCATAACGATAGAAGGACCAGATGGTAGTGGTAAATCTACTATCGTAAAAGAGTTAACCAAAAAATTAGATGAAGCACAAATCACTTATATCACTACTAGAGAACCAGGGGGAATTGATATTGCTGAACAAATACGGGCGATTATTCTTTCACCCAAAAACACGACGATGGATGTGAGAACCGAAGCACTATTATATGCAGCTAGTCGCAGGCAACACCTTGTAGAGAAGATTCTACCTGCCCTTGAAAAAGGGATTCATGTTATATGTGAGCGCTTTGTAGAAAGTTCTCTCGCATATCAAGGATATGGTCGAGGAATTGGTATCGATAAAGTATGGATGATAAATCAATTTGCGATTGACGACACTTTACCGGATATTACCATATTCCTTGATGTTAACCCCGAGATAGGATTAGCACGGATAAACGCCAATCGGAAAAACCTTGATCGCTTAGATTTAGAAGGAATAGAGTTTCATAAACGAGTTTATGAAGGCTATAATATTGTCAAAGAAATGTTTAGAGATCGCATCATTGTCGTTGATGCCAATCGCACTATTGATGAAGTTGTTGAGGATGTGTATCAGATTATTTATAAAAAAATAAAAGGATGATTATGATGTCATTACAAGACTATATGGATATTCAACCTAAGGTAATTAAAATGTTGTTAAATAGTTACCAAAAAAATCGCCTTGCCCATGCTTATTTATTTGAAGGTGAAAAGGGTACGAAGAAAAAAGAAATTGCCTTAGAATTTGCGAAATTATTATACTGTGAAAATCAAGGTGATGTTTGCGATCATTGTCTCAATTGTCAGCGCATCATGCATCAAAATCATCCTAATGTATTGCTTATTGAACCAGATGAAAACACGCTTCGCAAGGAACAAGTATTATTTCTTCAACAAGAGTATTCTAAGACCAATCTTGAACCAGGACCCAAAGTTTATATCATAAATGAAGTCGAAAAAATGTCAACTCAAGCAGCTAATTCCATCTTAAAATTCATTGAAGAACCCATGCCAGACACTTATACGATTTTAATTACTGATAATATTCATCAAATCTTACCTACAATTATTTCACGCTGCCAAGTCATTAATTTTCAACCAATTCCTAAAACTGATATAATAAATTATTTGCGTAAACATGAAGTAAAACCATTAGTCGCTTCCATCTGTGCCCATCTTACTAATGATATCGATGTGGCATTAAATATCGCAAGGGAAGAAAAACTCAACGACATTATTAAGTTTGTTCAAGAACTGGGTAAATCTTATTTAACGAAAGATAAGAATCTTTTATTAATATTAGAAAACAATAAAATAGATTTATATAAAGATAAAAAGGTTGTTGAATATTTCCTCGATATCTTCCTTATGTACATACAAGATCTCGAAAAACTTAAGATTGGCAATCAAGATATTATCTTTAAAAATGATTTGGCATTGATGCTTCAACAAATACATAATATTAGCA
>JAAZCR010000016.1 GCA_012513195.1 Bacilli bacterium
AATTAAAGTTAGATGGACCTGCAGGTTTAGGTGGGGATGTTTTCTTTATTCCACACAACAGTATTGTTGACCTTCGAGAAGCTGGTTTATTATTCGAATTCCATGATAGAGATGCTCAAAACATTAAAAATATAATGTTAGAGTCTTCTTATACTGTAACATTATATAACGGTAAGATGTATGCAGCACCATCTTCTGTGGAAAACATTGCTTTATTATACAATAAGCAAATCTTAGCTGTCTTACCAGCATGTGAAACTACACATCCAAATGGACAAGATGCTGCAAACCTTTTACAACAAGTTGAAGGTGAAAAGATTTATCTAGAAGATTTATTACAATGTGTAGCAAATAGAGGAAACAAATTACCAAATGATATTCCTTATGCAGCTGATCGTTTTGAAGATGTAACTAATGGTGTTATTAGTGAAGCTGAAAATAAGCATACATTACTTGCATGGCAATTATATGATGCTTATCATAACTATCCATTCTTGACAAAATATGGATACAGAGTTTTTGGTCCAACTAACAATGATCCAACTAAGTTCAATATTACCGATGATGCTGTTAAGAGATCAATTGCTGATTTTACGGGAACTTGGTATGGAAATAAAGATGGATCACAATTATTCCCAGGATTAGCTAAAATTGATGATATGGGTTGGGACCAATCAGTCGCAAGATTCCAAAAAGGTCAAGTTGCGATGACTTTCTCTGGTCCATGGGCAATCGGCGATATCATCAATAATTACTTCCCTAAATGGCTTGAAGAAGGAAAAATGGGTGTAACTGAAAATACCAAGATTTATGATATCTTTGGAGTTACAGCAATTCCAAAATTCAATAACAATGTTAACCCAACTACATTCTCTGGTGTTCAAGTTACTGGTATGAACATTTATACTGACTATCCAAATGCAGCGATGAACTTAATAAGATTTTTAGTTAGCGATGAAATTATGAGAGAAGTATACTTGACATTAGGTAAAATTCCAGCAGTTGCAGATTCAAGTAAAATTCCAGGATTAAAAGATGATCCAATTAGTCAAGGATTCCTTGAACAATCAGAATTCTCACATGCAATGCCCGTTATCCAAGAAGGTAACTACATGTGGGATCCTCTTCGTGATGTTTGGACTTACATCTTTAATGAAAAAATGACAATTGAACAAGCACAACAAAAATCAGCTAGCGATTATCAAAAGAAATTAGAGGATGCTGGACGGAATTAACATAGATATAATTAAAGTTAGGACATACGATGTTACGACATTTGTATGTCCTAATTCTTATAAAGCATATATGGAGTGATGTTAATATGCATAGTGTTAACAAACATAAAAAATGGTGGCAAAAAATTATTGGCGATAAGATGACGCTCTCTGGTGCACTCTCATTTTTCATCATGGGTTTAGGACAGTTCCGAAATCGTCAAATCGCTAAGGGTTTATTCTTTTTTGGTATCCAATTTATATATGTTCTTTTTGAAATAATGACTAGTTCTTTAGTTTCTGAGGTTATTCCTGGTCAACCTAAAGCCTGGGGTTATGGTTTTTTCCGTAAAGGTCTTTGGGGAATCTATACCTTAGGTGAATCTACTGGTGGTCGTTTTCGCGATAATTCAACTATGTTAATGATTGAAGGATTAATCGCGATAATGTTACTACTTGTTTATCTCTTTTTCTGGATATATAACATTAAAGATGCGAATAATATTCACTTACGATATTTAGAAACTGGACAAAGACAAACCTCAAAAGAGTTTTTAGATGAATTATTTGAAAAGAGTTTTGCTTATGTCATTATTGGACCAGCGTTAATTCTTTTAATGTTAATATCAATTATGCCAATTCTCTTTGGTTTATTAATCGCATTTACTAACTATGACGCCTATCACTTAACTCCTGCTAATCTATTAGACTGGGTAGGATTTGAAAACTTTAAAAAACTATTTACTTATACAAGATGGAAAAATACATTTATAGGCGTTACCCTTTGGACAGTTAGTTGGGCAACCTTGGCTACATTTACTACCTTCTTTGGGGGACTTTTCTTAGCAATTATAGTCAACAATAAATATGTTGCCTTTAAGAGATTTTGGCGGACAATTTTAATTATTCCATGGGCAATCCCTGGTATGATTAGTTTATTAGTATTTTCTAACTTCTTTAACCAAACATATGGACCATTAAACCAAATGTTAGGGAAGAGTATTCCATGGCTCAATGAACCCATGCATGCCCGAGCGACTTTATTAATCGTTAACTTCTGGTTAGGTGTTCCGTACTTCATGATGTTAATGTCAGGTCTCTTAACCAGTTTTGATAAGACGCTTTATGAAGCGGCTAAGGTAGATGGTGCAACTAATACCCAGATTTTCTGGAGAATCACTTTCCCCATCCTCTTTACACAAGTATTACCATTACTGGTAATGTCGTTTGCCCATAACTTCAATAACTTCGGTGCTGTCTTCTTCTTAACTAATGGTGGACCACGAAATATTAATTATGAGTATGCTGGTCATACGGATTTATTAATTTCTTGGATATATAAAATGACCGTCGATTTCAAGATGTATAACATGGCTTCAGTTATGTCTTTTGTCATTTTCTTAATCATTGGTACTATATCAGTATTTAACTTCTCAAGAACTAAAGCTTTCAAGGAGGAGTTCTAAGATGGCAGTGCAATTAAAAAGAAAACCGAAAGAATCTAATAAAACGTACCTTCTTAGACTCCTTAGTATAATTGCGATTTATTTAATTCTGATAATTTTATCAGTAGCTGTAATCTATCCAGTGATTTGGATCGTTGGTTCATCATTTAACGAAGGAACATCGCTAGCTTCTTCAAGGGCAATCCCCAAAAATTTCACCCTTGATAACTATATAAGACTATTCCAAAAAACAAAATATAAAACATGGTATCTTAATACCTTGAAAATTGCTGTAGTGAACATGATTGCCTCTGTGTTTTTATCAGGTACAATGGGATACGTCTTTGCCCGTTTAAAATTTGCGGGTAAGAAGTTTGGTTTAATGAGTATCCTAATCCTCCAAATGTTCCCCACTTTTATGGGAATGGTTGCGATTTATGTATTATTCTTAAACTTTGGTCTTTTAGACAAACCATTAGCATTAGTTCTAATTTATGCCGTTGGACAAATTCCCTATAATACTTGGTTAATTAAAGGGTATTTAAACAATGTACCAAAATCATTAGACGAAGCTGCTTATGTAGATGGTGCGACTAAGTTTCAAACTTTCACCAAAATCATCTTACCAATTATGTCACCAATTCTTACTTTTGTCGCCATCACACAATTCATGGCACCATGGTTTGACTTTATCCTTCCCAACTACTTAATTAGTTCTGATGAAAAACGGACATTGGCCGTTGGGCTCTACCGACTTATAAATGGTCAACAAAATAATAACTTTACAATGTTTGCGGCTGGTTCAGTTTTAGTTGCAGCACCAATCACGATTCTTTACATTTTCCTCCAAAAATTCTTAGTTGAAGGATTAACAGCTGGCGCAAATAAAGAATAAGACACCTTATTAGTATAGGGGATATACACATGAAGAAACTGATAGTTAGTGTTTCACTTATCATTACACTGCTGTTAGCAGGGTGTAGTTCAAATAAAATAAAACCCGTAAGTAGTCTATATAGTAGTTTTGCCACATGTTATAATATTTTTCCCATCGCTTTTGCGGATTCAAACAACGATGGGAAGGGTGATTTGCGGGGTATTATAAATCAACTAGATTATCTAGATGATTTAGGAATTGATTGTATTTGGTTAAATCCCATTCATCCATCAAATACATATCATAAGTATGATGTTATTGATTATTATGCGATTGACCCTGATTTTGGAACTATAGATGATTTTAAAGATTTGGTATCAGAAGCCAAGAAAAGAGATATTGCGATAATCATTGACTTTGTCATAAATCATACAAGTTCCTCACATGAATGGTTTAAGAAGAGTAAAGTTGGGGATAAACAGTATCGGGATTATTATCGCTGGCGCTCAAAAGATGATCCTAACTATACTACCTTGGAAGGTTGGGTTAAAGCAGGGGACGAGTATTACTTTGCATCGTTTTGGGATCAAATGCCTGAACTCAATTATGAAAATAAACAAGTAAGAAAAGAAATCAAGAAAATTGCGAAGTATTGGTTGGATTTAGGTGTTTCTGGTTTCCGAATTGACGCAGCCATTCACGTTTATGATCCAAGAGAGTATCCAAAGGATACGGATGTTTTAGGAAAAGGCATCGATTGGTTCAAAGAGTTCAATGCTTATGTTAAATCAGTTAAAAAGGATGCAATCATCATTTCGGAGATTTGGCGTGATACTAGTACAGTGGCTAGATTCCTTCCTGGTATGGATTCAGCGTTTAATTTTGATTTAGCTGATGCTATCGTTAAGGGTGTCAAAGACCGCGATGCAACTAACATAGCAAAAGTACTTAAGACTTCCCGTGATATGTATGCGGAAGCCCGAAGTGATTACATTGATTCCATCTTCCTAACAAATCATGACATGAATCGGGTTATGAGTACTTTAAATGAAAACACCGAACTTGCGAAACTTGCTGCCCATGTTCTCTTTACTTTACCCGGTGTTGTATGGGTTTATTATGGTGAAGAGTTAGGGATGGTTGGTGAAAAACCCGATGAAAATATTCGGGAACCATTCTTATGGTATGAAGATCACAATAAGTTACCACAAACAAGATGGAAGACGATTGAAGAAAATACTAATACCCCATCTCTAGAAATTCAAAAAAATGATCCAGACTCCATGTATAATACATATAAAACACTCATTAACTTAAGGAAGACTAATGAAGCTCTTTATAGAGGTGACTATGTTCACGTTCCATCCAAATTCTTTATCTTGAGTTTTATTAGAGAATACAAAGATGAAAAGTTATTGGTAATTCATAACTTCAGCAAACTGGATCGAGAAATAGTTGTATCAGGAAATCTTAATAGTTTATTATACTCCTCTCATTCCGAAAATACTTATGAAGGAAGTACAATCTATATGAAATCATCATCAACGATGATATTTAAGATTTCAGAAAATATTATAATTACTAATTAAATGGTGAATAATTAATGGAAGGTAGAAGGATTTATTTTAAGACGGGACTTAAAATAGGGATTTTTTCTGTTATTATTGTTGTGATTCTTGTTATGGTTTATAGTTGTACGATGAATAAGAGTGATAATTGGATGAAAGATGCGGTTATTTATGAAGTTAATATACGGCAATACACAAAGGAAGGAACATTTAATGCCTTTAGTGAACATTTACCTCGATTAAAAGAAATGGGTGTAAATGTATTATGGTTTATGCCCATCCATCCAATTTCTAGTACAAAAAGAATTGGCCCATTAGGTTCATATTATTCGATAAGAGATTATAAAGCAGTAAATCATGAATTTGGTACAGAGGAAGACTTTAAAAAATTAGTTGATAAAGCCCATGATATGGGATTTAAAGTTATTATGGATTGGGTAGCTAATCATACTGGTTGGGATCATCCATGGATTAAGGAACATCCCGATTGGTATGTACGTGATGCTAAAGGTAATATTGTACATCCAGAAACTTGGGAAGATGTGGCTCAACTTGATTACTCTAATAAAGAATTGCGTAAAGAAATGATTAAAACAATGAAATATTGGGTAACCAAGTTTGATATCGATGGTTTTAGATGTGACTACGCTGGAGGAGTTCCTGTTGATTTTTGGGAAGAAGCAGCCCGAAAGATTAATCCGACCAAAAAATTATTTATGCTAGCTGAAGATAATGTTAAATATGAATTATTGGATAAAGCATTTCAAGCAAATTATGGTTGGGACTTATATCATCTAATGAATGATATCGCAAAGGGTAAGAAAAACGCCCAAAGTATCATATCTTATCAAAAACGCGTCGATACGCTTTATCCTAAAGGAACATATCCGATGTTATTTACTTCCAACCATGATGAAAACTCATGGAATGGTACAGAATTTGAACGCATGGGTGAAGCGTATGAAACTATGTCTGTATTAACATTTACTTTACCAGGTGTACCGATGATTTATTCAGGTCAAGAAGCGGGATTAAATAAACGCTTAGAATTCTTTTCGAAAGATGAAATTGATTGGTCAGACTTAAAATACGAAAATCATTATAAACAATTAATTAGTTTAAAGAAACAAAATGAGGCATTATATACTGGTAAACATGGTGGAGATATAGCATTCTTTGATACCTCTAAGAATGTCCTAGCCTTTAAACGCCAAAAAAATGATAATATCGTTATTGTCGTAATGAACTTAAGCAGTAGTCCGATTAATGAAACCATCAATTTTGGTGATAATGCTGGTAATTATATTTCTTATTTCACAGATGAACTTGTCGAATTACAAGCAAATCATTCATTTGCTTTGGATAAATGGGAATATAAAGTGTTTATTAAATTAAAGAAATAAAATATAAAAGCGTGATTATAATTAAAGTTAATCACGCTTTTATATATTTATTACTACTTTATAACATCAAAGACAATTGGGGTATGTTCAACTGATAATTTACCATTATAAGTAATTGGTTGATTATTTACTAAGTTAGTATAAGTACCATTAGAAATATTAAGTTCAATTTGGTGGTTGTCATTTCCTACATTGAAGATACCATAACGAACTTTTTCTTTGTTTTTGTAGGTCATGACTATGAGTTTCAATGGTTCAAAATCAAGTAAAATATTAAACTTACCAGTGGCCATAATAGGGTCTTTTTTAATTTTGGCCATAGTTCTAATTAAATCGACACAATTGTGTTCTTCATATGTTGACCAATCAACATCATCCTTGTCAAATAGACTTGGACGATGGGTATTATATGCTTCTTGTCCACCATAGATCATTGTTGCGCCTTTGACAAAGAAAATGAAAGCTGTTAAGTTATTGAGAATGTTTTCGTCACGTACGAGACTTGCGATGCGTTCTTGGTCATGGTTTTCGAGAAATCTCAGTTTCACATAATTAGCGGGATAAATGGCTTCTTGATTCATAATTGCCTTTAAATAGTTTATTAATGAACCACCTTTAATAAAATCTAAGAATTCTTCATGGATATCATAATCATAAAGGATATCAAAGGCTTGATAGACTTCTCCATCACTATAGGCTTCAAATCCCAAATCACGGAGATATTTAATAAAGGATTTATGCACACTTTCGCTTAACCAAATAAAATTAGGATTAATCTTGGCGATGCGTTTACGTGCTTCTAGCCAAAAGTCTAGTGGAATTAGCGGTGCTACATCACATCTAAATCCATCGACACCCATTTTAGCGTATATTTCTAGCGTCTCGATCAAGTATTCCCATAAATCTTTACTAGAAGTAAAATCTAAATCGATGATGTCCCACCAATCACCAACACGATTAGCATTTTTTCCATCACGATAGTAAAACCATTCAGGATGTTCTTTTAATAAAACTGAATCATGGGAAGTATGATTAAAGACGATATCCATCATGATTTTCATATCTTTTTCATGAACGCTTTTAATTAATTCTTTAAAGTCTTCAAATGTACCTAATTCAGGATTAATAGCTCGATAGTCTTTAATCGAGTAATTACTTCCTAATGTACCTTTGCGATTTTTTTCTCCGACGGGGTGAATTGGTAATAAGTAAACAATATCTGTACCTAAACTTTTAATGCGGTCTAAGTCTTTAATTAATGCTTGAAATGTACCTTCTTTTGTATGGTTTCTTGTGTAAACCTGGTAAATTAAAAAATTTCTAAGTGTTAGAGATGTATCTTTAGCCATATTATTACCTCCTGTAGTACTTATTATTATAATTTAATAATAACACAAACATAAAAAATATCTATATATAACTAGAGTGGAAACCGTTTCATTTTTTATTTGTATATTTAAAAACTAATGTTATAATTAAATTGCAGATTTATTATAGAGAGGTAGGTAATATGGCTAATATAAAAGATGTAGCTAAAAGAGCTAATGTGTCTGTTGCGACTGTATCGAGGGTAATCAATAACAAGGGATATGTTAATGAAGAAACGAGAATGCTTGTGGAAAAAGCGATTAAAGAGTTAAATTTTATACCAAATGAAGTTGCTCGATCTTTATATAAAAAGGTCTCTAAATCAATTGGTGTTATTTTCCCTCATTTGAGCAATCCATTCTATTACTATGTACTTGAAGGAATTGAAGCTTTAGCTTTTGAAAAAGGTTATAAAGTAATTATTTGTAACTCAAATGAAGATAAATCTCGCGAAGAAGAATATATAAATCAATTTATTAAATATAACATTGATGGGATTATTATTGGTTCAAACAGTAGCTTAAATGCCCGTTATATTGAATTAAACATCCCTATTGTATCAATCGATCGAATTATTCATGATGATGTCCCCTCAGTAACTAGTGATAATATTACGGGAGGATATCTTGCCTGTAAGAAATTAATTGAAAACGGTTGTAAGTCAATTGTTCATTTTCGGGGACCAAGCATTCTGTTAACGGTTAAGGACCGTTCGCTTGGTTTTAATAAATGCTTAGAAGAACATGGCCTAACATGTTATCAAGTGGACTTGGCATTTATAAATCCCGAACGGGAAATAATTGCGACCTTCTTAAAAGAACATGAAGAAATTGATGGTATCTTTTGTGATAGTGATTTGATTGGAGCAGTCGTCTTATCGGAATTAAATCGATTAGGTCGTAAAGTTCCAGATGAAGTTCAAGTTATCGGGTATGATAATAACCCCTTATGTAGTTTACTTACCCCAGCCCTCACTACGATCTCACAAAATATGTTCGAAATTGGTAAGGAAGCAATGTTATCACTTAATACCATAATAGAGAAAATGGAATTAAAAGATAAGCATAAAACCATTCCTGTAGAATTAGTAGAAAGAGAATCAACTAAAAAGTTGGTAGGATAAGAGGTTAAAATCCAGATAAATTAATCGCATGTTACAACGATTTAATTTAAGAAAACAGGAAAAGTAATTGTTGATAGTTTGGGTATACTAACACTTACTTAAGTAACTTTAGTAGATGTTTTGTTATTCTTATATCTCATGTAATAAATAGTGATAAATATTAGTAGATGGTATATACTTATCTGGAAGTTTAAGCAATAATTAGAGCTCGCGCTATTATCTTACTTGATATAACTAACTACATTCTCCATATTACTCATTAACCAGAAATCATCATAAATTATCTACAGTTACACAATTATATATATAAAATAGGAGCCTTTATTACTTGCTTATATATAATCAAACTGATATAATATTCTATGTTAAATGCAAGAGTTGAGACTTATATTATTGTGATATAAAAGAATTAATTAAGTGGAATGAAAAGAATAAGTTATTAAAATCCGTGTAATTATATTTATGTAAATTCAAATAGAAAATAGATAATAAAATCTTGTAAAAAATAGGAAAATTATTAGGGCAGTATGCCCTTTTTACCTTAGAAAGAGGATTGTTATGAAGGATGTCATAGTTTTAGCTATTGAAACTAGTTGTGATGAAACTAGCGTTGCGATTATTAAAAATGGTAAAGAAGTACTTGCGAACATCGTCTCATCCCAAATTGATATTCATAAAAAATTTGGTGGTGTAGTGCCTGAAGTGGCAAGCCGTCATCATGTCGAAAACATTACTGTGGTTTTAGATGAAGCACTTAAAACAGCACAGATTACTTTAGATGATATTGATTGTATAGCTGTTACGCAAGGGCCAGGCTTAATTGGTTCATTATTAGTAGGTATTAATGCAGCGAAAGCGTTTAGTTACGCTCTAAAAAAACCTTTAATTGGTGTACACCATATCGCTGGACACATTTATGCGAATCATTTGGTAAGCGATATGAAATTCCCATTAATGGCACTGGTTGTTTCTGGTGGACATACCGAATTAGTCTACATGAAGGATCACTACGATTTTGAAATCATTGGTTCAACACGTGATGATGCCGTTGGGGAAGCTTATGATAAAGTGGCGCGTGTCATTGGTTTACCATATCCTGGTGGTCCACAAATCGACAAACTAGCGCAAATTGGGGAAGATACTTACCATTTACCACGAGTTATGCTTGAACAAGACAATTTTGATTTTAGTTTTTCAGGTTTAAAGACTTATGTGATTAATTTAGTACATAATGCCGAACAACGCAATGAAACTATTAATAAAGAAAATCTGGCGAAAAGTTTCCAAGAAGCAGTCATCGATATCTTAGTAGGAAAAACATTTAAGGCCATTGAACAATATCCTGTCAAACAATTATTAGTGGCAGGTGGGGTAGCTGCCAATAGTGGATTAAGAAAACGGCTAAATGAAGTGATTCAGAAATATCCTGATATTGAATTAGTTATTCCTCCACTAAAGTTTTGTACCGATAATGCGGCAATGATAGGAGTAGCGGGATATTTTAGTTACTTAAAAGGTGTTAGCGATGATTTAAGTCTAAATGGTAGTGCTAGTTTAGATTTAAAGTAGGTTATAATAATACATAATTTGACAAAACGATTAAAGAGTGTATACTTTTCTTTTTTGAAATGAAGTGTATACACTTATTTTCAATATAAAGTAAACATTTTTAAATAAAATCATTAATATGTATTGAAATATGAATCATTTCGAGGTAATTATATATTAGGATTATAA
Organism: Bacilli bacterium; assembly: GCA_012513195.1. Taxonomy (GTDB): domain Bacteria; phylum Bacillota_I; class Bacilli_A; order Haloplasmatales; family Haloplasmataceae; genus JAAZCR01. Next base: position 10,736 of record JAAZCR010000016.1, read on the forward strand.
GAGGAGGGTAAATAGTGATACAGTACTTGGTATTTATATACATTGTACAAGTAATTTTGACTTTCCTTTTAACAAGACATTATAATAATTATTTTTTTACAGGTATTAATATTTTGTCCATCTTGATTAACTTGTTAATTATATTATTTCTCTACATACTGGTCATTAGATATATAGAAAAAATCGATAAGGAAAAAGAAAATATAAACCTACAACTAAAT
>JAAZCR010000143.1 GCA_012513195.1 Bacilli bacterium
ATGAATGGAAAGTAGGGCGGCGCTATTTCAGTCTGGAATCAATGTCAAAGATTACATCGATAAATGAATTTACATTGACACCAGTAGCTTTATTACATAAATGAGGTGAAAAAATGATAAAGTAGAAATCATTTTACACCACTTGACAAGACAATATCTATAATCTTCATTAAATTTAAAACAATTATATATTCTAAAAAAGCGATATATGAATTCTTCGTTGTAATATTCTGGTTCGAATTTGCTGTTTAGCAATACCATTTCATAATAGTTTAATACTCGTTCTTTATAGCTCATAAAATTACTTGTTGGTAAGTATTGATTAAAGAAATAACAAGTTTCATTCCAGTTTTTTGCATCATTTTTGTAAATATCTTCTTGTAGTGACAAATAGTATAATAGTATAAATTCATATAAAAAACCGTATATTATATCATCTGATTTGCATGAATATCTTAGTAATCTTTCAATTAAACTGAATGTTTTTTCTTTAAAATATATAGGTGCACTATTAAAAACATGAACAACTATCCCTTTTTCAAAATAAACCATGTATAATATTTTTTCAACAAAATAATATAAATATTGCTTATAGTTATCTTGATTGATATCAAGTGGATTTACACATTCCCACTTCAAGTCAATTTTATTAGTCTCAATATAATCCTTGCATATTTTCCTTAACATTAAGTCAAAATCCATATGAATCCCTCTTTACAAATGTAATAACATTATATTCGTATATATGAAACTAACAGCAATCAAAAACTAGTATATTTTTTATTATTTTATAACTATTAATTTGAAAAATTAAGATAACATTTAATTATATTTGAATAATTCGTTGGTCCACCCCATTTTGTTATAGAAATGATAAAAATAAAGATAACTTAAATACATGAGTAAAATCAAAAGGTAAGGTTCATTCACCTTACCTTTTTATATTACTCATAATAATAGGTATCAATATCTTGTTCTTTTGGCATTAAACTACCTATATATAAATGATCTAAATAGAATTCTACTTCTTCGTTGGCTAAATAGATTACACCAATATATTCCTTTTGACTAGGGATATCGAGAGATATATTAATGCCGTTATAATCTACGTATTTAAAAGCATAGTTGACACTGGTTCTGTTGTTGTAATATAGGTAATAGTTATTATCTATATAGTATAAACGTATATCTAGTCTAGGGATTTGTTGGAAGTCAAATTCAGGTCTAAATGTAATATCAGTTATTTTATTTCTCGCTAAAAAATTACTAAGTTTATAGGTTATTGGGTATCGAATTGCTAGGAGGAATTGATCGATTTGCTTTCTTACTTGTTCTGGTTGTTCTTCTAAGGGTTTACCTGGTATAAAACCCTCTAATTGTTTAACATCGTATTTTTCATCAATCACGAATTTACCACTGGAATCACGATTGGCCACGAAGATATATATTTTATTAACACCTGGTAAATCTTGATCTTTGGCATCTTTATCTGCTGTGACATTAGAGTTATATTTAGAGTTATATTGAGTAACATATTCCGATTCTTTTGTTTTTCCTTTCAAATCATAAATGGATTTAACTTGATATGTATAAGTATCGGAACCATCCAAATCCTTCTCTTTAGCGATTATTTCGCCAATAAATACATTTTCAGAATAAGAGATATTAACTCCTTCCATAAGAGTAATATTATCATACTTAGGAGTAGATTGTTTAGATTTATTTTTGGTAAATCCTGATGAAAGGATAATACTTCCAATCACAAGGAAAACAGCCAAATATCCACCAAATGCCAGTGTAGCTTTAAAGAAGGGATTTAACCGTCTTTTAGGTTTAGGTAATTGGTCATAGATTATTTCTATGCTACGATTGATTTCTTCTTCAGTAGGATATTCAATTTTAAGATTTCGTAATGTCTTCATTATAATCACCCACTTTCAACTTGGCTTGTAGGAGTTTAATTCCTTGATATAAATAATATTTAACATTAGATAAATTCATATTTAAAATCTCACTAATTTCATTCAAACTACACTCGGCATAGAAACGAAGGCGAATTACGGATGAATGAGTTTGTGGTAAACTGTTAACTGCGTCATTTAATCTAGTAATTTCTTCATCTTTAATTAGTTCTTCTAAGACACTTAAGTCTTCACTTTTCATATCATATTCTTCAAATACTAACTTTTGTCTCTGCTTATATTGTTTTGATCTATACATATCAATAATATAATTATTTGCGATGCTATAGAGATAAGTTCGAAAACTCGCTTTTTTCGGGTTATAATGTTTAATCCCTAAAAAAACCTTAATAAAGATTTCTTGGGTTATATCTAAACATTCATCTTTATCAAGTACTTGTTTATAAACAAAACCATAGATTTCATTGTAGTAGAGTTTGATTAGTTCGTTAAAAGCACGTTCATCGTTATCTTTAATGATACGTTTTATTAACGCATTCACTTCATCCATAATTCTACTCCTCACTAATAATTTACGTATTTTAACGACAAAAGTCAGTTTAATTTGATGTTAACATATTCTTTTAGTAAGTCAATACCTTACATTAAGCACATTAGTTATTTTACCATGAACTATGAAAATGAGAAATATAATTTAGTATGATAAGACACGATAAAAAAGTAAAATTAAAAAATGACCCTTTAAAACCAAGGTGGTTTTACAGGGTCATTTTATATTAACCTAAAACTTGGTGTACTTCTTTTAATAAATCAGGAATTGGTAAGTGTTGAGGACATTTATCTAAACATTCACCACATTCAATACAGTTATATGCTTTTTCTTCTTCCTTAAGATGATATTTATAAGCGTCCTTACCTTCGGGAATATTATTGTACATGTAAGAATTGTTGTAGATGCGGAAATTACGAGGAATATTTACACCATTAGGACAAGGTATGCAATAGTTACAGAAAGTACATTTAACTTTAACTCTCGTTTTGATCATTTCTTTGACTTTTTCAATTACTTGTAATTCTTTTTCATTTAAGGGTTCAATGTTACTGAAGATTTCACAGTTTTCTTTAACTTGCTCAAGTGTACTCATTCCACTTAGGATAAGTTTAACACCAGGTAAAGAATGAACCCAACGGAACCCCCACTTAGCTTGGGAATCATCAGGGTTAACATCTTTCATGACTTGGTAAATATCATCAGCGATGGTTGTTAGTCTACCACCTTTTAATGGTTCCATAACCCATACAGGGATATTGTGTTCTTCCATGTATTTATAACCTTCTTTACCTTGTTGTTCTTCAAAATCAAGGTAATTGATTTGTAGTAAGCACATATCCCAATTATAGGATTTCGCAATCTTTAAGAAGGTTTCTTTATCATCATGGAAGGAAAAGCCGACATATCTAACTAAACCTTTTTCTTTAATGCGTTTAAAGAAATCAAAGATATTATTGTTTACAGCTAGTTCCCATCTTTCTTTATTTAAAGCATGGAGTAGATAGAAATCTAGATAGTCAACTTGGAGTTTCTTCATTTGTTCCTCTAAAAGGCGATCAAAGTCTTGTTCTTCTTTTACGAGCCAAATTGGTAACTTAGTTGATACTGTGACAGTAGAGCGGTCTATGGTCTTTAAGAATTCTCCTAAAACTATTTCACTTTCACCATCATGATAGCCATAGGCGGTGTCAAAATGATTTACTCCATGTTCGTAAGCATAACGTAACATTTCGAAAGTCTTTTCCCGGTCGATTTTATCATGTTTAGTGGGGAACCGCATACAGCCAAATCCTAATAATGAGTTATTCACATCTGGTTTCATTTGAACTTTTTTCATTTTTTCCTTCTCCCTTTCTGTATGAAAATGTTAAGGCAAAGCGCACCACTATGAAGTTAATTGGAATGGCGATGACGTATGTAGGTAAGGGTGCGTATTTTTCAGGTATTCCTGCTAAAGTAAATACATTAAGTAGACCTAAACGTATTAGATAGTTGATAAGATGGGCTATAATGAACTTAAAACCACTTAAGGCTGTCACATTTTTCTTGAAGGTAAAGACATGCGATAAAATCAAGTTAAATGAAAGGCTAATTATAAACCCAAGAGTATAGGCAATATCTTTACCAACAAGATTTAAAAAGAGGCGATAAACGAGATAATCGATACCAGTCGCAAGTAGGCCAACAATCACAAAGCGAATAAATTGATTCAAATGATATTTCTTATATAGTTCAAGAAAATACTTAATCATTTTAATCCTCGTTTCAAATAATGTAGGAATAATACACCAGCGAATAAGAGGGTAGAATAACCTGTTACTTTTAGACCTTGTTTAAGGTAAGGTGTTTCATATTTTAAGACAATGTCATGAGTACCAGCATTCATTAATAAGAAACTAAGTTGTCCATTATAACTTGAGAATACTTCAACCTCTTTACCATCGACATAAGCTTTCCATCCAGGTGCATAACCAATCTTAAAAGTCATTATTAACGGAATATCATTATCAACTTTAGCTTTTACGGTATTACCTTTAATTTCAACATCGTAGGTTGAGTATTTCTTGATAAATTCTGTACGTTCTTCTAAGTAAGATTTTTTAATGGTAAAGAATACGGGACTAACTGTATTTTCACTGATGATGATTTCTTTTAATCCATTCTCAGGTACGATACAGAAAGTACTAAAACATCTTCTAATTACACCATCATTATCAACCGAGAACATTACTTTTTCTTTGTATGATACTAGAACAGCTTCTGCTTCATCACGAGTCACATTAATCGGATAGACCTTATAATTCCCGAAGAAATATACTTCTTGTTTATGGTCTCTTACCAAATCTCTATCATAGTAAATGTAGTTGATAATTTTACTGCGATTAATAGTTGTTTCAGGAGTAAATCCAGACTCTGAGAGTTTTTTAATTAAATCTGAATCTTTAACATAAAATGATTGCAGCCAAAGGAAGTCAAAATCATTACTTGTTGACACTAGGCTATAGGTTGTGAATCCATTACCGATGGAGAATTGTGGCTCTTTACGATAAATTGACAAGAAAGAGTTAAATTCCGGATACTCTTTTTGATATATAAGTTCACTATCAGGGTCATACATTCCGTTTAGGATGCCACTAATCTTAGAATCAGATAAGATGAAGAGAGATGGGTCCATATAATAGTAGTATAAGTAAGGAACATCGAAAGCTCTGAAGTAACGGGTATGACCAGTATTATAATATGTATAATAAGGATTGACTAAAGAATGGAAGATATTAAAGTTATTATAAACAGGGAAATCAAAGAGATAGGGCATATCCTGCATCGTTTCTTCCGAACCATGGTCGCTGAAGAACAGGAACTCTAACATTGTGTAGTATTCGGAGAACTCTTGTTTCTTCATGAAGCGATTGATATCACGACCATAGACATCAGCGTGTCTTACTCCTTCAGTAAAATGAGCGGAGGTACAAATCGCAAAGATTAGACCAATTCCTACAAAACGTTCTAACAATAAAACAAACTGTACTTTGAAGTATTTATCTAATAAGATTATCATTAAGATGATAATGATAAAGACGATTATCATCGTATAAGCGACACTTTCATCAATACTTGTAAAGATGTTAGGGGGATCACCATATTTAGATTCATATTCTGAAACGAATTTATGGTTAAATTGAATACTAAAGATAAGATAACCAATCGCGACGATTAAGAACGAGGTAAATAAGGTTTTATTAAATAAACCATATTCATAGACAAACGCAAAATCAATAATCAATAATACTCCAAAGAAGACTAACCACCGCATATATGGCCCAGAATTTAAAGAGAATAGATATGCTGTGAAAGGATAAATAAGCATTAAGATAGCGATTAAGTTAACGATTTTTAAAGTAATTAATGTTCTGATTTGACCCTTTTCAAGCTTACTTTTGACCAATGCGGTTGGACAAAATATAATAAAGAAAATACTAAAGGTACTTAGAATAGAAGAGTAAATAATCATATGATTAGTGGTTAACCAGTATTCTGCCTTTAAATCATGGAAGAAACCACTATACATATAGAGATTAGGAACAAGCATTTTAAATATTTCTTTATAGTAAACCATGTTTGGATGTTTGTACTTTAAGGTCTTAAAGACATCAAAGAAAATTTCCCAGATCTTACGTTGACTAAGTTCCATGCGGGGTTCATTGCTCATGATACCTAGGAAGGTAGGGAAAAAGAAGAAGCCTGCCATGCCTAAACCGATGAGATAGAAGAAGACGCTTTTTATTAATATAAATACGACATTTTTTATAAATAAATAGATAGATGAATGTTGAACTTCATCATCTTGAGTATTCATAGTAGTAAAGAAGTGATAAAGACAACGGAATAAGAGGCTAAATGCCATAAATAAGGATAAGCCCCATGCCCAGTAGGAGTTAAAGAGGAAGATTTGGAAGATAACAAGAGAAAAGATAAAATAATTATTTTTTTGGATGATTAATTCTATCGCAATAAGTATTAATGGGATATAATATATTAGACCAGTATAAGACGGGAAAACATTTTGGGCAAAGAACAAATCAGCGGTTCCATAAAGGACTGAGATAAGGAGATTCGTCTTATTGCTTAAATTATAAAGACGTAACAAATAAGAAATCGCTGCTGTTCCTAATAATACTTTAAACACGAAAGATAACCACATTAGTTGACTATAAGATAAGAATGGAAAGAGGAAAAATGGTAATAAGGAAATATCAAGCGGGAAATAATAGAAGTTCGCAAAATAATCATATCCGATACCATTTTTAAAGTCCCAAGTAGAAAAGTCCCCGTGAAAAAGCTTATTGCGGAAATCATAAACAATTGTGGAAAATTGATATACATAATCAAGTTGGAAGAATACAACTTTATTAAGTATTAATGTCATAAAAGTAAAAGGAAAATAAAACAAGAAAACATATAATAAACTTAACAAAAAGGTTTTCTTATACGTAGATGTATCAGAGAGATAGTGAGCAATGTTCGTAAGTTTTTGTCTAAATGGTGATTGAGATGCTTTTAAAAAGATATTACTAGTCATAAATAGCCTCCATTACCTCAGCATAAACTTATTATAACATTCAAAAAATAGGTAGTAAAGTCATTGTCAGGATAAAAAAACTATCCATGATTTGACATTAATATGCTATAATTATATAAAAGTGTGGTGATAATTATGAAAGAACTAATTTCGCTCGTTGTCCCCTGTTATAACGAAGAAAAAATGGTACCAATATTCTATGAAGAAATAACCAAGTTTGTCGAGAATCTGCCTGACTATGACTTTGAATTTGTCTTCGTAAATGATGGTTCAAAGGATAAAACCTGGTTAGAACTTATAAAACTATCTAACATTGATAATCGAGTTAAGGCTATTAACTTCTCGCGTAATTTTGGTAAAGAAGCAGCGATGTTTGCTGGATTAAATCATGCCACCGGTGATTATGTTGCCGTAATGGATGCCGACTTGCAACATCCACCCCAACTATTAATCGAAATGCTTAGATTAATTAAAGAAGAAGGTTATGATACTGTTGGGGCATACAGATTGGGACGAACGAGTAAAAATAGCAGTGAATCATTGCTTAGAGTATGGTATTCGAAGATGTTCTATCGCTTCATTAATAAAATGAGCGATGTTAAGATAAAAGAAAATGCGACGGATTATCGCTTGATGAAAAGGAAAGTAGTCGATGCATTATTACAACTTAAAGAATATAACCGCTTTTCTAAGGGACTCTTCGAATGGGTTGGTTTTAAAACTACTTATGTTGGTTATGAAAATGTAGAACGAAAAGCGGGCAAGAGTTCATGGAGTTTCTTCAAACTCTTCAATTACGCTATTGAAGGCATCACAAGTTTCTCCATTGTGCCCTTGAAGTTATCAGGGTTACTAGGGTTCTTATGTGCCTTCGTCGCTTTCCTTTATATGGTATACGTAATTGTTGATCGAATTGTCAATGGCACGGAAGTATCAGGATGGGCGACCATCGTGACATTGATACTCTTCCTTGGAGGTATCATGTTAATCTCATTAGGTCTATTAGGCGAGTATATAGGAAGAATTTATAAGGAAGTTAAAGGGCGACCTGTTTATATTATTGATGAGATAGTTCAAAAAAGAGAGGAGAAGGAAAATGTTACAACCGATTGAGGTTAAACTTCAAAGTCCAACAAGAATCATTGCCCATCGTGGGTTAAGTGGAATAGCACCTGAGAACACTATACCTGCCTTTATTGAAGCAGGTAAGCATGGTTATTATGGGACAGAATGCGATTTCCACGTTACTAAAGATGGTCAATTTGCGGTCTTTCACGATTCTACATTAGAACGAATGACAGATGGTCAAGGGTATATTAAAGACTATACTTACGAAGAACTCTTAAATTTCACTATAGATGCAGGCAATAATATTGAATCATACCCAAATTTAAAAATACCTTTACTAGAAGAATATATTGACATTTGTATTAAGTATAACATGGTTCCTGTTATCGAAATTAAAACCGTTCGTGATAATAGTGATTTAGATCGTTTTATTGACTTATTAAAAGCTAAAGGTATCTTTGATAAGGTTCATGTGATTTCCTTCGTACTAGATTATTTACTATATTTAAGAAGTAAAGAACCCGAATTAACAATCTTCTACTTAGTTGAACATATTACTGATGAGGTATTAAATATTTGTATTAACCATAATCTTCATATCGATGCTTTAGTTAAATATTTAAGTCCAGAGATTATCCAAGCATGTAGAAACAGCAACATTCTCCTCAATACCTACACGGTCGACTATAAAGAAATCGCTGAACTATTGAACTTACATAAAGTTGATTTTATAACCTCAAACATTTTAATCGAAAGTAAATAACCATTGAATATCCCCATAGCATAAATACTATGGGGATATATTGTTTAAAGACGAAAAGGAAGGTTTCCCTTCCTTTTATTTTTTCAATTTTTACGATATTTTTATGATATAGCAGTTCTTATCATGCGGTAAAAATAACTTAATTAGATAATATTCTCCTTCTTCATATGTTAATGGATTAATAAATAGTTTTTCACTTAAAGCGTAACGATAGAGATTGTCGAGATTGTAGTTTGGGTATAATGTAATAAAATGGTTATAAAGTCTACGTCTTTCTTCAGGTGTAATAATTGGTTCATAGAAAATTTTGGGTTTTATTTTTGTTTTATGGAGATAATCATATTTAATAAGAGATATTATTATATTCTCATCTAACTCTTTATAACGGATGAAATCCCACAAACGTATGCATAAATCAGCAGGTTGATGATGAAGATTAGGATAGCGTATCTGATAAAACGCGCCAAACTCAAGGAAGAATTGAAAATTATTATGAGTATAATAACGATCGATAATATAGCTAAGTGTTTGGTCAAAGCGATGGCTATTATAGTATTTCTCTAAGATATCTTCAGCTAGATGAATTAGTTTAACATCATCTTTTGATAAATCTTCATTTTCAATTATTTCATAAGGAGCTGTTTCATGATATTTATACTTATATAGAGGAGCCTCTTCTCTAAGTTTTGTTCCTCGTAACATTTTTAAGAATCCTAATTGTAGTTCCTGGGGACGTAGACTAAAAACATCATTAAAGGTTTTTGTAAAAGATTGAAAATCTTCTTTAGGTAAACCAGCGATTAAGTCCAAATGGAGATCGATTTTTCCCCCTGCTTGAATCAAAAGAATATTTCTTTTCAACTTCGCAAAGTTTTGAATCCGATTTACTAACCTATTAGTGTAATCGTTGGTAGATTGAATCCCAATCTCAAAGCGAATTAAACCTTTAGGAGCATGATCATTTAAATACTTGATGATATCTTCATCGAGTAGTTCACCAGTAATCTCAAATTGGAAGACACATCCTTCACGATGATTTTTGATGATGAATGCAAATATATCGAGAGCATTATCCTTGCGAAGATTAAAGGTACGGTCAAGGAACTTGAAGGTTTTCGCTCCTTGGGACATTAAATAGAGGATCTCTTGTTTAACATAGTCACGATCAAAATACCTTACCCGTTTTTCAAGGGATGCTAAACAATAACTACACTTAAAGGGACAACCACGACTTGATTCAATATATTGGATTTGATGTTGACGATTGTGGTTATCTCGTTTAAGACGGTAAGGGGAAGGAAGGGTATTTAAATCAATTACATATTCTTCTTTATTGATCAAAACATTATCTTTTTCCCGATAACTAAGTTGAGGAACATGTTTTAAATCTAAGTTATTTTCTAAAGCATGTAATAATGCTTTAAAAGGGTACTCTCCTTCACCTGTAATGAGATAATCAATAGGTAAGATAGAAAACCAGTGCTCGATATCGTAGCTAGTTTCTGGTCCCCCAAAGAGTATTTTGATGTTGTCATCTAGTTCTTTAAGTTTAACAACTACTTTTTTTATAATTTCAATGTTCCAAATGTAGGTACTAAAACCAACTAATGAGGGTTTATACTCGTATATTTTATTGACTATTTCTGATACATCTTCTTTTATAGTAAATTCGATAAAATCCACATCATATTCATCTTTGGTATAGGTATAGAGATACCTAATCGCTAAATTGGGATGAATGAACTTTGCGTTAATGCCTACTAAAACTGTCTTCATGTCAAATTCTCCTAACTTTTGTAAAAAGGGGCGTTTAACCTTTAAAAATAATAATTTATTTGTTATAATTGTATATTGAATTTAAGTAAAAGTAAACCCAAGACCATTATTATGGTGTGATGACAAAATGAAACGAATAGCAGATTTTATCAAAAAAACAATTGAATTTATAATGTTTATCTTTGAGAGTTGTGTATCCGCACTTACAGAGGATATTTTATTAGTGCTTTTCTTAATCGTCGCTATTATACCAAATATGTTAATTAAAATTATGTGCGATATGCCGCTATTTAATCTCAGATCATTAGCATTTAATCTTGCGTGGTATTGTTTAGTAGTTGCGTTAAGTTATAACTATAAGAAAAAGAAAAGCCGCTTAATTTACTTTGGCATCATTACATTGTTAATGTATCTATTAATATATGCCAACCTTTTATATAATCGATTCTATGAAGGTAGTTTCTTATCCTTATCGTTAATCAAACAGTTAAGACTACTTCCAGATGTTGCGGATGCACCAGCAAGTTCTATTTCTCTCTTTGATATCCTTTATTGGCTCTTTTTCTTCATCGCTATTGGGGTTTTAATCTTCTTAACGATTAAGAAACAAAATGTCGTTATCTATAAGAATAAACAACGCATGTTCATGAATAAACTAAACTTCTTAAGAACAGCACTGTTTTTCTTTGTGTTTGGCATTGTTTTACTCGCTCCCGCCAACTATTCGCAAGCAACTAAACTCTGGAATCGTCCCATCGTTGTCCAAGACTTTGGTTTATATAACTATCATATTTTAGACATCATTAAATCTGTAGATGTGTTTATCGAACATGAACCAGGCGACGACGATTATGATCGCTTCCTTGCCTATTTCCAAGAAAAGAATCGTTATCATCGTGTTAATGAATATACCAATATCTTAAAAGGAAAGAACATTATTGTTATCCATGCCGAGAGTTTAGAGAACTTCCTAATTAATTTAGAAGTATTAGATGTTGAAGGTAACTTAATCGAAGTGACCCCCAACTTTAACAAACTTGCTCGTGAAGGATTATATTTCTCTAACTTCTACTCGCAACAAAGTATTGGGACAAGCGCCGATAGCGAGTTTGTCTTTAATACTTCGCTTTTACCTGTAAATAATGGTACCGTCTTTTTAACTCATTTTAACCGTACTTATGTAACGACCCAAAGTTTATTAAAAGAACAAGGGTATCTAACCATGTACATGCATGGTAATAACGGATCATTCTGGAACCGAGATGTAATGTATTCAGTTTTAGGATACGATGTTTTCTATGATAAGAATGCTTATAGCTTTAATGAGAATCAAGTCATTGGTTTAGGTATTAGCGATTATGAATTCTTCCAACAATCGATTTCTTATTTAGCCAACGCTAATGAACCTTATTACGCTACTTTAATTACATTAACTAACCATACCCCATGGATGGATGTTGACCGTTACATTATTAAAGAAAATGGTGTGGAAGTACCTGATATTGACTGTGAAGCGATTAGCGAAGAGTTTGCTAAGTCAACCACTTGTCGATATCTAAAGAGTGCGCGTTATATGGACTGGGCGTTTGGTGAGTTCATTAAAGAAATGAAAAAGCGCGATTTATTAGAAAATACTGCGGTTGTGGTATATGGTGACCATCCAGCCAAATTGCCAAAGAGCGAAGTTGAAGAATTATTCGGTTTAGAAGAACCCATGACTAGACTAGCATACAACTCTTTTGCGCGGGTGCCCTTTATCATTTGGTGCCCTGAAGCAATAGACCCACAAGAAATCACCATGGTTATGGGAGAATATGATGTTGGACCAACCTTACAAAATATGTTAGGTATTGAAAATCAATTCGCACTAGGTAATGATATCTTTAACTTAGTTGATAATGTTGTTGCCTTCATTAATGGTGATTGGACCGATGGTATCGTATATTATTCATATAATCGCGATGATTATTATATTTCGAACCCTGAGTATACTGAAGAAGATATCTTAGCCATGATAGAAGAATTTGATTATATCAATAAGCGTAACGAACAAGTCGCTGAAATTATCGAGATGAGTAACTTAATCAACAAGTATGACCTCATTGGTTACCATTTTGATAAGTTAGCTGGTAGACGCGATCGAGGAGGTTATTATGAGCGATTTAATCCTTATCATCGATGATGCAACTCTTACCCGTACCCTTAAGCGCATCAGTCATGAAATTCTTGAGCGCAATAAAGGCACGGAAGATCTAGTGTTAATAGGAATAAAGAAAAAAGGAACTTTTATCGCTAAACGAATCCAAGAAAACATTAAACAAATCGAAGGTGTGGAATTACCTTTAGGAGAACTTGATATTACCCCTTTCCGTGATGATGATGCGAAGAAGGATATTAATACATCAAAGATTGATTTTAGTGTAGAAGATAAAATCGTTGTTTTAGTTGATGATGTATTATATACAGGAAGAACTGTACGGGCTGCTTTAGATGCCATTATGACGTATGGTCGACCACGTCGCATTCAACTGGCCACGCTTATTGACCGTGGGCATCGTGAATTACCGATTCGAAGCGATTATGTAGGTAAGAATATTCCTACTTCAAGAAAAGAAGTTGTCATCGTCAAGTTAAAAGAAAAAGATGGCGAAGATGGCGTATATATAAAGAAAGAAGAAGAATAAATATAGAAAGGAACTTCCTTTCTTTATTTATTATTGAGAAATAAAAGCGTTTTCAATTTTCCATTAATTTAATTGTTTTTTAAGGTAGAATGATATATAATTAAAATAATCTTTTTAGTGAGAGGTGCGTTATGGAATTTGATAAAATATATTTTTATAATATCGCTTATGAATTATTAACAACCCCAAGCCCTACAGGCTATACAAGAGAAATCATGGCATTGATTGAAAAATATGCCGAAGACTTACATGTAAAATTGGAAAAAACCAATAAAGGAAATGCGATAATTACCATTCCAGGAGAAGAACCAGGTAAAGTTATTGGGCTATCAGCTCATGTTGATACTTTAGGGCTTATGGTGCGTTCTATCAATGGTGACGGTACCTTAAATATTGTGACCATCGGAGGGAATCAACCAAATTCTTTAATTGGTGAGTATTGTACTGTTATCACAAGAGATAATCGACGTTATACAGGAACCATTTTAACGACAAGTTATTCAAGTCATGTTTACGACGACGCTCATAAGGTTGGTTCAAGATTTGAAGAGTTAATCATTCGCCTTGATGAAGTTGTTAATAGTAAAGAAGATGTACAAAAATTAGGTATAAATAACGGTGATTATATCGCCATTGACCCTAAAACTACAATTACTCCTAGTGATTTTATCAAATCCCGTCACTTAGATGATAAGATTTCTGTGGCGATTATTTTTACAGTATTAAAAGCTTTCCATGAACATAATAAGAAACCTAAGTATACGACAAAATTTATCATCTCAACTTATGAAGAAGTTGGACATGGTGCGAGTTACATACCTACCGATATAACCGAGTTAATTGCGGTAGATATGGGCTGTATCGGTAAGGATTTAGCTTGTACAGAACAAGACGTCTCCATCTGTGCGAAAGACTCATCCGGTCCCTACGATTACGAAATGACAAATAAACTGATTGAGATTGCGAAAGCATTAAATATTAATTATGTTGTTGATATTTACCCCTATTATGGTAGTGATGCAAGCGCTGCTTTACGCGGAGGTAATGATATTCGCGCTGCATTAATTGGTCCAGGCGTGCATGCATCACACGGTATGGAACGGACGCACTATGAGGGTTGTCTTGCGACAATGAAGTTATTATCGGGGTATTTATTGAGCAATTAGTCAGAGTACAGAGTATGATAATACAAAGGGGGAATCAAATTGAAGGATATCCTAAAAGATGAGAAGTTGCGGAAACTCCTCAGGGATAAACAAAAGTATGAACTTCTATCTTGGGTTATCCCGTTATTTTCAATATTATCACTAATTATCATCTTAATTTTAACATCACAAAGCAATCTGACAGAGTTAACGATTATCGTTTTAGTTGTTTTGATAATCTTTATTGTATTAGGTTATCTATTTGATAATAAAATAACTGATAAGATTCAAGTTGCCTACACAAGATTAAACGAGTATTTTCAAGATGAAATCGTACCGCAATTATTAGTTAAAGATAATGATACAATTGTATTTGATGATAAGTATAGTATTACTGCTGAAGAGATTGATAGCGTCGAAATCTTCAACAATTATCGTGAATATAAAACGCAATATAGTTATGCAGGAAAACTAGATGCCTTTGATTATCAATTTAGCGAAGTATTATTTGATAATCTCGTAAACTATGATACAACGGGCATGAAAGAAATTAATACAGAACTGGATTTAGATTTAAATTACCATTGGTACACGGTAAATCTGATCGATACTTATCCAACTGAGGCTCTTTATTTAATCGGAATGTTTACGAATTTTAATCAAAGTCTCTTAAAGAAGTTTAAATACTTTAACTTCTCTAAGTATCGATTACATCCAGAAAACAATATTGAGTTATACTTAGTTGACCTTGAAAATTATGAACCTTTTATTTCCAAGGAAATCATTAGAGTACTTAATAATTTACATTTAGATAACACAAGTGTTGTCATCTATATAAGTGGTAATAAGCTTCACATCATTCTAGAGGAGTTTGACAATTTAATTCAACTTACCAAAAGCAATAAAATCGTTGTCGAAAACCTCCTCCAAGACTATTATAAGGAACAAACACTAATCAGAAAGATTGCTTATGCATTTGAAAAGGATGTTCACTAAACATCCTTTTTTTGTATTATTATAGATTTTTTTACTTAATGTGATTATAATATAAATACGTGAGGAGGCTAATAATGAAAAAAGTATTATTTGTATTATGTGCAGTATTATTGATGCTAGTTGTTGGGCCATTTTTTTATGTAAAAGCTGATACGGAATCAAACGAAATTATTTATTTATATAACAATAAGAACCAATTAACCAGTACTAATATCCAAACACTAGAAGCACAAGGTATTAAGGTTACTGCTATTAACATCGACAAACTCGATAACATGAAGTATTTCTATCGTTATCAAGCCGCCTATGATTTTGCGGATGATGTTAAGTTACCACTAATCATAGCGGGTAATGAATGTTATGCGGTCGAAGACTTTGATAGTGTTGTAGATGAAATAGTGATTAGTTCCCAAAATCCATTAAAGGATTTAAGCGAATATGAAGTTAAAATCGTAATCTATTTTTACTCTCCTTCATGTAGTAATTGTAACTACTTAAAGAATGAAACGGATGTTTTTGTGCGCTTAACAAATGCGGGCGTTAAAATCGTTTATGTAAATATTCTTAATACGGAAAACCTACAATACTTCCAAAACTATGTGGATGTTTATGGTTATGGAAAAGCTACCACACCATTCATGTTTGCTGGTAGTAAATACTATCACTCAGCCAAAGTGATTGAAGATAATGTCGATGATATTATCGACAATGCCAAGTATGATTTATTAAATGTAGAATATAAACCACTTGATACAAGTAAATACCAAGGTTTCTTAGGTTTTCTACTAATCCTTGTGGCTGGTTTAATTGATGGTGTTAACCCTTGTGCCATTGCGATGTTGATTCTCTTTATCTCTTTATTAATAGGTGTATCATCTAACCGGCGGATGATTATAGCGGTGGCGACAAGTTACATCTTAGGGTTATTTGTGATGTACTTCATCACGGGACTTTTCTTGATGAATGTCGTAAGTAAATTAGGACCATATATTTCAAATTTATCTTTCTATATTAATATATTTATCATCGTATTTTCATTAATCTTTGCC
>JAAZCR010000144.1 GCA_012513195.1 Bacilli bacterium
GAAGCAGTACTTTATACTGAAGGACCATTGCTTATACTGGCAGGAGCCGGTTCGGGCAAGACAAGGGTTTTGACTCACAGGATAGCATACCTTATAAATGAAAAGAATGTGCATCCTTCGAATATTCTGGCGATTACTTTCACGAATAAAGCGGCACGGGAAATGAAAGAACGGGTCATAAATCTCATAGGTGCCAAAGCGAAAGATATGCATATCTCGGCCTTTCACTCATTTTGTGTTTATATTTTACGGCAAGACATCGATATCCTTGGATATAAAAATAACTTCATCGTTTATGATGAAGATGATTCTTTAAGTACAATAAAAGCAGTTTTACATGATCTGAATATCGATCCAAAACATTTCCCACCCAAAAAACTTCTATCGATCATCTCCAAAATAAAAAACGAATATTTATTTCCTGAAGATTATCGGAAAGAAGTTAGCGATGAATATAGCGATGTCATTTATCGGGTGTATAAGAAGTACCAAGAAGCTTTAATGCGAGCGAATGCGGTCGATTTCGATGACATCATTATGCTTACTTTAAAACTCTTTGAAGTTGATAAAGAGGTATTAAGTTATTATCAACAACGTTTTCAATTTATCTTAGTCGATGAGTATCAAGATACAAATAAATCACAATTTAAACTCATCAAATACTTATCAGCGAAACACAAAAACGTGTTTGCGGTAGGAGATACCGACCAATCCATCTATAGTTGGCGTGGGGCGGATATTAGTAATATTAAAAACTTTGAAAAAGACTTTGAACAAGCGAAAATCATCTACCTCGAACAAAACTATCGGAGCGTCCAAAGCATTTTAGATGTAGCGAACAGTTTAATTAAACATAATTATGGACATAACACTTATGTCAAACAACTTTGGAGTGAGCGGAAGAGCGATTTTCTCCCTGTTTACTACCGCGCAGTCAACAGTGATGTGGAAACAGAATATATTGCGCTCAAAATCTTAGAAAAAATCGAACATGAAGGGTATAAATTCAAGGATTTTGCGATTCTTTATCGCACCAACGCAATGAGTTTATCCTTAGAAACTACGTTAAAGAAATACCGAATCGATTATGAAATCTATGGTAACGTCAGTTTCTTTGAACGAAAAGAAATTAAAGACTTAAGTGCTTATTTACGTCTCATCGTAAATACCAATGATGATACAGCTTTCTTAAGGATTGTGAATGTTCCACGCCGAAATATTGGTGTTAAGACTATCGAAGAACTTAAACGTTACGCAAACTATGAAGGTATATCATTATTTGAAAGTTGTAAAAAAACCACAATTACTAGTAATAAAACAAGACAAAACCTCATAGACTTTGTTAACTTAATCGAAGAACTCCAACAAGTACTCTTAAATGAAGATATCGATGTGAATGACTTCATCGATATGGTGTTAGATCGAAGTGGTTATCGCCAAATGTTAGAGTTTGAAAATACAGAAGAGGCAGAAAGCCGTTTAGAAAACTTAGAGGAGTTCAAAACTCTCACTCTCGATATTGAAGAAGATATAAATGAACTTGGTATGTCTACTGTCAGGATGTCAAGTTATGATAAACTCTGTTTAATCCTAAATAATGTAGCGTTATCAAGTGATAAGAAAGAAAAAAAGGAA
>JAAZCR010000145.1 GCA_012513195.1 Bacilli bacterium
CTAAATTCAATAGTTTCAAAGAGTTAGAAGAAGCTATACATAAATACATTTATTTCTATAACAACGAAAGATATCAATTAAAAACTAAAGGCTTAACTCCGATTGAATATCGAAATCAAGCCTTAGCTTAAACACTTATTTATTTATTTCCACTGTCTACTTGACAGGGGGCTGTTCAAACTATCCCTTTTTCTTTAGACAACTATTTATATAAAATATCTTCTAAAGCATCATAATTAAGTATTGTTATATGACGCTGTCCTTTTAACTTAATCCACCCATTCTTTTGAAACTTAGCTAGCTTTCTACTAAGAGTTTCTCTTGTTGTACCAATGATGGACGCAAAATCAGCTTTACTAAATGGTAAATGAATTTCATTGTTTTTCGAGGGGACATCATACAACAATGTTTTAACAATCCTTTGTTCAATATCATAAATCCCCATTTTTTCTACCATCTCTTCGGTTTCTTGCATGCGTTCAGCAAAGGCTTCTAAGAACTTAATCGCAATTTCGGGGTTAGATATGATAGTATTCTTAATATCTTGTCCACGAATGATACAGATTTCACTATTTTCCATCGCAATGGCAGTACTATTAACTTGTTCCTCGCTAAACAGTGATAACTCACCAAAAAAGTCTCCAACAGTTAGAATCCGCATGACTTGTTCACGACCATCAGTAGAAATTTTCGTAATTTTGATTCGTCCTTGATTAACAACGAAGAGATTAGAAATGATATCATCTGGAGAAAATATAATTTCACCTTTCGCATATGTACGATGGATCGCTTTTTCGACAATCTTGCGTTTATCAGACTCTGAAAGATTACGAAAAATCGGGACATTATTTATACACATTTTATCATGGGGACATTCTAAACAATGATGGCAACAGTTCATGTCTTTACCTCCTTAGACAACATGAAGGAGTAGTTTATATACTTATTTTAACAAATTTCTGATGAATACTAAAGATATATGCGTATATTACTTTTGTTAAATTATCAATGAAAAATTGATTTAGTGTCAAAATTTGGGTATTTAACTTGTATATTCCACAAAAAGTTGTTAAAATTATAGGTAAAGGAGGAATATTATGGATAAGTTATTAGCGCTCTTAAATCGTGAAGTAGCGAATTTTGGGGTACTTTACATTAAGTTACACAACTATCATTGGTATGTAAAAGGAACACAATTTTACACATTACATCCATTATTTGAAAAACTATATGATGAAGCAACAGAACATCTAGATACAGTTGCCGAAAGAATGCTTATGTTAGGCGGCAAACCAGCAGCTACTTTAAAAGAATTCTTAGAACTAGCGACAATTAAAGAAGCTACTGGTACTGAAACTACTAACGACATGATTAAAGAACTCATTAAAGACTTTGAATTAATCGTCAAAGAATTAGATGAAGTATTTGAAATTGGCGATGAAGTAACAAAAGATATGGTAATTGGCATTCAATCAAGTTTCCAAAAACATATTTGGATGTTAAAGACCTATTTAATGTAGTGTAAGAGTATTTAAATAAAGACAGGGATGACTTTTATTCCTGTCTTTATTTTTATTTATAATTTGTATATCATTAATTATTCTATCTTAATATTCATTTTATTTTTATTAGGATTAATGTATAATTAATTAGATCAATTAATTTTATGCTTAATAATAG